>JAFGSG010000060.1 GCA_016934735.1 Spirochaetota bacterium
CAGATTTTTTATTGTTTACTCAAATAAAAAACCTGATTTTTACCTTAATCAGTTCCCAATGGTTACATCAATATTTAATTATTAGAGGTAACCATAATAAATTGCTAAAAAATCATGCAGAACGAACAAGAACATAATATAATTTTAGATAGCATAGTTGACGGCGTGTTTACTATCGACATGGATTTTAAGATAACGTCTATAAACCGTGCCGGAGCAGAGATACTCGGCATCAGCAAGGGAGAAGCTGTCGGAAAGTTTTGCTTTGAGATATTTCATGCAAATATTTGCGAGCATTCCTGTGCACTAAAAGAAACAATAGATTCCGGTGAAAATATAATTAATAAAACTATATATATCGTCAATTCCAAAGGCGACAGAGTGCCTATTAGCGTAAGCACTGCGCTTTTAAAGAACGAAAAAGGCAATGTTATAGGAGGTGTGGAAACATTCCGCGATATAACCGATATTGAAACCCTGCGTAAGGAAATCGAAGCAAAGTATTTGTTTAATGATATTGTTACAAAAAGCAAAAAGATGCTGGAACTATTCGATATTTTACCGGATATAGCGCAGAGCGACAGCTCGGTGCTCATAGAAGGACCAACAGGCACAGGGAAGGAACTCATAGCAAGGGCTGTCCATTCCCAGAGCGCGCGGAATAAAAAGCCGTTCATTGCGGTCAATTGTGCTGCTGTTCCGGACAATCTGCTCGAGTCCGAACTTTTCGGGTACCGGGCAGGCGCGTTCACGGACGCGAAAAAGGACAAACCCGGAAGGATCTCGCTTGCTGAAGGCGGGTCGCTTTTTCTTGACGAGATCGGCGAACTCTCTCCCGCATTGCAGGTAAAGCTTTTGCGCTTTCTTCAGGAGAAGGAATACGAACCTCTCGGATCTACCGGCACTGTTAAGGCAAATGTGAGAATAATCGCTGCAACAAACAAGGATATTACTGCAGGGATCGCGGAAAAATCTTTCAGGGAAGATCTTTATTACAGGCTGAACGTGATCAACATTAAACTTCAGCCGTTATCCGAACGCAGGGAGGATATTCCGCTTCTGATAAAACATTTTATTAAAAAATATAATGCTTTAAAGGGAAAGCATATTGAAGGCGTTTCGGACGAGGTTATGAATGTTCTCATGGATTATGATTATCCGGGAAACATCAGGGAACTCGAAAACATTATTGAGCACGCGTTTGTTCTATGCAGAGATGCTTACATCCTGCGCGGTCATCTCCCTCAGCATTTGCGCGGGGAAGATGTGAACGTTGCGTCTAAAATGACTTTATCCGAAATGGAGCGTGTTTACATAAATGCGGCACTTGAAAAAAATGCAGGAAACAGATCTAAAGCTGCGGCAGACCTTGGGATTGACGCTTCCACTTTATGGAGAAAAATGAAGAAGTATAAAATTAAAGTATAAAAATATTCCGAGTGCTTCTTAAAAATTTCCGACGAACAGCATTTTGTCACAAAGTTTTTGACATTATCTTTAATGTCTTTAAGTATTTGTCCCTGCCCGAAGGAAGGTCGGTCTGCTCATAAAGCCAATTAGAGCAATTGACTTTTGCTTATTCACTTTCAGATAATTGGCTAAAATTGCCAAAGATTGAAATAGATTACATAATTTTCTGCGGAATCAGGCCTTCCTGGGTAGTTTCTCTTGTTTTTAAGAGCTTTTACTTCAGGCCTGAAAGGCGCCCTCAAAAATTTTATAATCTATTTCAATCTTCAACATATCAGTGTATTATAATGATATGTACACTCAAACGTGAATCGCTCTAATAATATCCCTTATATTATTCTGCTATATACCTGAATATAAATTATTAATTGACAAATATATAATTATGCCATAAACTAAAAAAAGTTTCACATGCAACCATTTTCGGCATTTCCGGGTCTAACTCTCTTTTAGAATACATATTAAAATCTCTAATGCAGATTAAAAGGGATTTTGAATTGCCGGTTTCTCTTATCAGATATATCATAATTAATTTTAAAATTATTTTCAATATTAAATTCAAAGGAGGCCTGTATGGCTTTGATTGAAGCAAAAAAAATAAGTAAAATTTACGAAACGGGCGAGGTTAAGGTTGAAGCACTTAAAAATATTTCATTTGATATAGAACCAGCGTCGTTTATCTCGTTCGTAGGTCCGTCAGGTAGCGGCAAAACCACACTTTTAAATATAATCGGCTGTCTTGACAAGCCGAGTTCAGGAAGCATGTTTGTTAACGGAACAGATGTCGCTGCTCTTGACCGTGTCCGAAGCTCCATGTTCCGGGGTGAAAACATCGGTTTTATCTTTCAGGATTTTAATCTTATCCCGGTACTCACTGTGTACGAAAACATAGAATATCCTTTGCTTATGGTGCAGAATGTCGGCGAAGAAGAGCGAAGAAAAAGGATATCGGCACTTTTAAAGGATGTAGGGATGGCGGATCAGGGCAATAAATTCCCTGATCAGATATCCGGCGGCCAGAAACAAAGGGTCGCTGTGGCACGCGCGCTCGCAGTACAGCCAAAGCTTATACTCGCGGATGAGCCTACTGCGAATCTTG
This sequence comes from Spirochaetota bacterium, assembly GCA_016934735.1. GTDB lineage: Bacteria > Spirochaetota > UBA4802 > UBA4802 > JAFGDQ01 > JAFGSG01. The sequence goes on from JAFGSG010000060.1 coordinate 2,570, forward strand.
ATCATGCAAGCGCGTACATGGTCCTGGATATAATGAAAAAAATGAAAAAAGAATTCCATACTACGTTTATTTTTTCCACACATGACCCGAAAATCGTAGGCGAAGCTGAAATAATTTATACGCTCGAGGACGGGGAATTAAAAAAGAGAACAGCAGTAAAGAAATCAAAGAAAGCAAAGGGAGGAAAACATGCGTAAAATATTTAAAATAGCTTTCAGGAATCTTTTAAGGTACCGCAGAAGAACAGTGCTTACTTCCTCCCTTATTACCTTTGGGGTCGTAGCTGTTTTATTGTTTGTCGCTGTATCCGGATCATTCAAGAATTTAATGATAGGACAGATAACAGATTCAATGATCGGGCATTTGCAGATTCATAAAAAAGGATATGTTTCTTCCATAGATAATCTCCCCCTTGACCTTTCTATAAACAAAGAGGGAATAAAAAAAATCGAAACAGTGTTAAAGCAGGTACCGGAAGTCGAGGCATTTTCCCCCCGCATTAAATTCGGTGGTATATACAGCAACTTCACTGAAACAACAAATATACGCCTTAACGCTGTGTACCCGGATAATGAGTTTAAAACAGTACCTCAACTTCTTTCCAGATTGTCCGACAACAGCAAAAAAACGCTGGATCCGGGGGAAATATACATACCTGAACTTCTGGCTAATTCGATGAACGTAAAACCCGGAGATATGGCAGTTATAATTGCAACAAACAAAGACGGCTCTGTTAACGGCAAGCAATTCATTGTTGCAGGAATTCTTGGAAGTGTTACGGGCCCCGGTGGACGGGACGGTTATATTCATTATGACGACGGCGTTGATGTACTGCGGATGGAACAGGCAGAAACACACGAGATCGCTGTGAGATTGAAAAATTTCGAAGAATTGTTGAATATAGATGCTGTTCTAAGAAATAAACTGGGACTTCCTTCAACAGGAGATAAAGCGGCTAAAGGAGATAAAGATTCCAAGGGCAGCAAGGAATCTCTTGAAGTGCATACATGGGAAGCTCTTTCGCCGTTCGTCAATATAGCCAATATGATCGATATCATGTCAATTTTTATAAAGGTTATGCTTATAGCGATAGTCATGATAAGTATAATGAATGTTATGATGATGGCGGTTTACGAGCGGATACGCGAGATCGGTACAATAGGTGCTATCGGTACATTGCCCGGGAAGATTCTCTCCATGTTTATGGTTGAAGGATTGTGCCTCGGCGTTGCAGGTTCGATATTCGGCAGCATCATAGGCTTAATCGTGATTTTCATAGTCAATACATTAGAAATTCAATTTAATTTCGGCAGGGAGGTTTTTATCATAAATGCGTCAATCTCTGCAGGCGATTTGATCGGTATTTCCGTTATTGTTATAATTATATCTTTAATCGCAAGCTTCCAGCCTGCATTTAAGGCATCAAGAATGGAACCTATAAAAGCGCTTCGTCATGTATAATAACAGGGCTTTTGCTTCGGCCCCCTAAGTCCTCCCTCCGGGGAATTTAGGGGGGGCGAGACATCAAAGATGAATTAAATTGAGTGCCATATTAAACAAACTATTTTCACAGGAGAATATCATGAAAAGAATTATCGGAATATTGTCGGTGCTGGCCGCTTTGTCTGTATTCGATTACACCTATGCTGGGCCTAATGAAGATCTGTTAAAAGAGATAGACCGCAATCTTAATCCCGAATCGTATGAATCATACAGGAAGATAATCAACATAGAGCCTAACGGCAAACAGAAAGAGTTCACGCTGTTTACCATAAAAAAGGGGCTGGATAAAGTAGTCGCTCTTTTTATATCGCCTGCAAGCGAAAAAGGAAGGAGTACTCTGCGGGTTGGGGAAAATATGTGGCTCTATATTCCGAATGTCGGGAAACCGGTTCGCATAACAAGTCTTCAGTCGGTTACAGGCGGAGTGTTCAACAACTCGGATATACTTTCTCTCGACTATTCCTCTGAATACAATGTAGAGAAAGTCGAAAACAAGGACGGCAATTTGCTTCTCCATCTTAAAGCTAAAACAAAATCCGTAGCCTATGACAGGATAAGAATTTCGGCAGACAAAGGGAAAAAAATGCCGGTTAAAATCGAATGTCTTACGGAAAAGAACATGTTAATAAAGACTATTTATTTTAAGAAGACTATCGATTTCGGAAACGGCATTGTAAGGCCTTCGGTAATTGAGACAGACAGCCCGTTATACAAGGGGTATAAATCAGTCATGATTTACGCGAAATTAGCGAAACGTGTTGTCAGCGATGAAATATTCACCCAGGACTATATGCCGAAAATTGAATCATTAAGGAAATGAAAAAAATAATACTTGCTTTACTGATCATCACATTATCGTCATCCTTTCTTTTTGCCGATGAAGATTATTCTTTTGACGAAAAGGAATTTCTAAATGAAATAGAAAAGAAGCCGTACCGTTTCGGCGGCTTCGTTGAACTCCGGCCGGTTGAGTCATGGCTTAATAAAGAAGGATCTCTTTACAAATTAAACTATTATGATTCGGATGTAAATTACAGAACTGAAGAGTATAATGGAAGCGTAAAAGCTGATGGAAGTATTGAATACGGTTTATTTGCTGCGTACGCAAAAGGAAGCATTGAGGGCTGGCGCGATTACAGGGGTAATGACTGGGACGCAACTCTTTATGAAGGTTACGCGTCGTTTGCTCCGTCCGATTTTTTCCGGCTTAACGCGGGCAAGGAATCGTTAAAATGGGGAAAGGGGTATGCGTGGAATCCGACAGCCTTTGTGACGCGGCCGAAGAATACCGACGATCCTGAGCTTGACCTTGAAGGATATTATCTTGCAAGATTTGAATTTATTAAAAGCTTCAGTGATCCGCTTAAAACCGTATCTTTTACTCCTGTGTTCATTCCTGTTTCAGACGACATTAATGATGATTATGCAAAGGATCAGGACTACGAGGCCGCAGCAAAAATATATCTTTTATTTTTTGATACTGATCTTGACTTCGTATATTCCTACGGCAAGACGAACAAGTCGCGTTACGGGTTTGGTTTCTCGCGCAATATTTTGAGCAACATTGAGATACATGGTGAAGCTGCTTATTTGACTAATGTTCAGAAAGCGGAAGTGACGGGATCGAATACTTTAAAAATGCAGAGTTCAAATGCCGGAGTTTATCTGGCAGGAGTCAGGTATCTTAACGAGCATGATACTACATTCATAGTCGAGTATTTTTATAACAGTGCCGGCCGCAATGAAGAAGTAATGAAGGTTTTTTATACGAATATTGACGATGCTTATGATTACTATAATTCGACCGGGGATAGTACAAGGCTTAATAAGATAAAAAGCGGAGGCGGTTCTAATTCACAATCTAATCCCATGATCAATTACTCTTATATAAGGATTAGCCAGAAAGATCCGTTTGACATTCTGTATTTAACTCCTGCTATAACATGGATTTTTAATATAGACGATAAAAGCTTTTCCTTATCTCCAGAAATTGCCTATAACGGAATAACCAACCTGGATATCAGATTAAAAGCAAACTTCCTTTTCGGCAACGAATACAGCGAATTCGGCGAAAAACCCTTCTGCGCAAAAGCCGAATTGCGCTTGAGGTATTCGTTTTAATATATTAAAGGTAGCCGTTGTTTTGTCTTTATAAGGTAGGAAATACCTTGCTATCTTGTCTATTAATGATTTCGTAAGGTAAAATCGCCCAATTCAAAAAAGAAAATAATATGATATTATAATTATCAGTTGACTTAATATAATAGTTACCATTCATTCATAACAAATGAAAATAATTTTCATTATCAAATATTTTGTTATTATGTTTCGCTATAATATGTCTGGATTCTAATTAATAAAAAAATAATATTTTTATAAGCTAGGAGTATATCATGGATAGTAAAAAAAGAATTATTGTTGTCGGTGGATCGGCTGCCGGCCCGAAAGCTGCGGCAAGAGCGCGCAGGCTTGACGAGAATGCTGAGATAACCATCATCCAGAAATCGCCGGATCTGTCAATGGCTTCCTGCGGTTACCCGTATTATGTCGGAGGTTTTTTCGATGACCGCAATATGCTGCTGTGTACGCCTGCGGGGATTGTCAGAGATCCAAAATATTTTCAGAATGCGAAAAAAATCAATGCTTTAACAGGAACTGAAGTGACCGGCATTAACCGTAAAGAAAAAACAGTTTCAATGGTTAATATGAGTTCCGATAAAGAAGAAAAATTAAATTACGATAAACTGATTATTGCGACCGGAGCTGTACCTAAGATGCCTCCAATCCCCGGATCTGATCTTAAAGGGATTTCAACCCTTCAGTCAATGGAGGATGCTGATTTTTTAAAAAAGATCGGAAAAGAAAAAAATATTACAAAAGCAGTGATAATCGGAGGAGGTCTGATAGGAATTGAAACATGCGAAGCCCTGGAACTCGCAGGTATTGAAATAACAGTAATTGAACTGCTGCCTCAGCTATTGACGTTTCTTGACTGGGAACTTGCGAAACTTGTAGAAAATCATGTAAAAACAAAAAACGCAAATGTAATTACAGAGAACGGAATAGCGGAATTTTTAGGTTCAAGTGGGCAGCTTACAGGCGTAAAACTGAAAAATGGCATTGAACTACCGTGTGAACTGGCTGTGGTAGCTATCGGAGTGTCTCCAAATGTAAAACTGGCAAAAGAGGCAGGCCTTGAAATCGGAACTACGGGCGGCATAGTTGTGAGCGAATACATGCAGACATCGGATCCGGATATTTACGCGGCAGGTGACTGCGTTGAATCGTATGGTATAATAACAGGGAAAAAAGTGCACGCCCCTTATGGCGACCTTGCAAACCTTCAGGGACGTGTTGCGGGGGAAAACGCGGCTTTAGGGATAAATAAAGCTGCCAGCCCTGGTACTATTCAGACCGGCATCTGTAAAGTATTTGATTATAAAGCCGGGTCCACAGGGCTTTCGGAAAAAGCCGCCAGAGCTGCAGGATTAAGCGACATTGAAACAGTAATAAATGCGAGTACAGACAAGCCTGGATTTATGAATGGGTTTCTTCTTGTTACAAAGCTGGTAGTTGAAAGAAAAACAGGCAAAATCCTCGGAGCTCAGTGCGTTGGTCCGGGCGATGTAAGCAAACAGATAGCAATTTGGGCTATGGCGATAAAGGGAAAGCTGACTGTAGAAGATATGGTGAGTGCCGATCTCCCATATGCGCCGCCGTTTTCCCTTGCTATTGATCACAGTATTGCAGCAGCTCATATTATGCAGAACAAGCTTTCCGGACTAATGACAGGCATTTCATGTAAAGAACTAAAAGACAAACTCGATTCAGGAGAAAAGCCGTTTGTTTTAGATGTGCGCGGTCCTGATGAATTTGAACAGACTCGTTTAGGCATAGGCGAACATTTAATACCGCTTGGCGCTCTCAGGAGCCGTTTTAGAGAACTGCCGGCTGATAAAAGCGCAGAGATAATATGTTATTGTAAGATTTCTCTTAGAGGCTATGAAGCAGCCAGGGTTCTTAACGGGCATGGATGGAAAAATGTTAAAGTTATGGAAGGCGGCATAATGGCATGGCCTTACCCAAAAGAAAAATAATTTTTTCAGGAATTATATTTTATCCTCCTGTGTTGAACAGAAACGGGAGGATTTTTTTAGCAGTAAAATTCTGCCCGAATTGCGGGGAATAAATCCTAAAGAAACTATAAGAAAATAAAATTTGATTTAAAAATTTTATTTCAATATATCGCTGCACAAAGAGTTGTGGCTAATAAGCTGATTAAGTTTGCAACAGAGGTTTTGAGACGTACTCTTATAATTTGACGCAAATAGAATTGATTGATGTATTTAATATCAGTATTTCAGACAATTGCATTATTGCTTAAAAGATATTTGACAAAACATACTGAGATGGAGAATAAGAATCATTTTAAAATAAAGGATTCAATAAATAATTAAAAATATGAAAGTAGTAATTCTCGGAGCCGGTATATCCGGTCATACAGCAATTTCTTTTCTGGCAAAACATTTAAGCAGGAAACATGAGATCATAGTTGTTTCTCCAAGTAAATATTATCAATGGATTCCATCCAACATTTGGGTTGGGGTCGGGCGCATGAAGGTAGATCAGGTCAGGTTTAAGCTGGCAAAATTATATGAAAAATGGGGGGTTCAATTCAAGCAGGCAAAAGCAGTTTCTATCCATCCCGAAGGCAACGATAAAATTAGGACAGGATATGTATCTGTAGAATATACTTCAGAAAATAAAAAGGGAATAAGTGAAAATGTTGAATATGATTTTTTAGTAAATGCTACGGGACCGAAACTGGATTTTGCAGCCACGCCGGGGCTGGGACCGGATATGCATACTCTTTCCGTTTGTACGTTCAGTCATGCTGCACAAACGTGGGAAGAGCTACAGAAATGTATTAAATTGATGCAGGAAGGCAGGAAACAAAGAATACTTATCGGAACTGGCCACCCGACAGCCACATGTCAGGGAGCTGCATTTGAATATATGTTAAACATAGTTTTTGAACTGAAGCTTAGAGGGTTATATCACCTTGCTGAAATAACCTGGATATCCAACGAATACGAAATGGGCGATTTCGGTATGGGAGGGGCTTTTATCAGAAGAGGCGGATACACAATCTCAACAAGGGAATTTTCGGAATCGATTCTCGCAGAGAACCATGTTCGGTGGATCAAAAGGGCCGGAATATACAAGGTTGAACATGGAAAGGCTTTTTACGAGACACTTAACGGCGAATATAAGACAGTTGATTTCGATTTTGCTATGCTTCTTCCTTCTTTTTCCGGCCAGGACATAAAAGCATTCGACAGTATAGGTAGAGACATCAATGCGAAACTGTTCAGCCCAACTGGCTGTATGCGCGTAGATGCGGACTATACTGAAAGACCTTTTGAAGAGTGGACAGTTAAAGACTGGCCTGAAACATATCAGAATCCTTTATATAAAAATATTTACGCAATAGGGATCGCATTTGCGCCGCCTCATTCCATATCAAAACCTAGGAAAAGCCCTAACGGCACTTCGATCTACGCAACTCCCATAAGAACCGGAATGCCTTCGGGCGTTATAGGAAAAATAGTTGGCCAAAATATTTCTGAGATAATTAAGTATGGAACAAGCGGGCATAAGCATAAAGCGAATATGGGCAGGATGGGGGCGTCATGCATTTTATCGGCAGGATATTCGATGAGAAAAGGCCTCGGCGCAACGATGACTGTGTGTCCTATTGTACCGGACTGGGAGAGATTCCCGGAATGGGGAAGAGATATAAATATGACTGTTGGGGAAATTGGTCTTGCAGGGCACTGGATTAAATTGTTCCTGCATTATATGTTTATGTATAAAGCCAAAGGACATCCTTTCTGGTGGTTAATACCGGAATAATATTTTTGATTGTTTTTGTATTATAGATAACAAATATATTACTATATAATCAGGACATATGAAAGACGATAAAGATATATCTGCATTCAGGGGTGAATTTTATCCGCCGTTGCCAACGAAAACAACCATGTTTTTCAGGACAAATCTGCTGTATCAATTATACAGATTTTTTATGCTGAATTATAAAATTATGCGTATAGTGATTAAAGGCCATTCATAATAGTATCAATTAATTGCCGGTATTACGGTATGTTAACACATTAACAATATTTTTCATTATCTATCCATGAAAAAATAATTTTACAGAAAGTCCGCTATAAACCTGTTCTGATCAATAGCAGGAAAAATTTCCGGATTGATTTTAATGTGACATAGTCCTTCCAGAATATATAAACATTAGGAATTTAGTTACAGAAGGGAAAATTATCCAACAGTCCGGTCATGGAATCGGTTCAGAAAACTTTACCCGCAATTTTTCCACTGTTTTTTTCATATAGCCTTGCTATATGAATGCGAATTAAAAAATTTATTATTATAAGTAAAATTCCTGCAATAGAAAATTCATTTTTGCGTCTATAATATTAAAAGAACAATTATTTTAAAAGGAGATAGCAATGAAAGAACATCATGTTTTTCCCTGGTGGGCCGGATATTTTCTGTTAAATCCTGTAAGGAAAAGTACTTTAAATCCTGAAGAAATATTAGGTAAATATATAAAACCTGGAATGAAAATAATGGACGCAGGATGTGCAATGGGTTTTTTCAGCCTGCCAATGGCAAAGTTAACCGGGCCCGATGGTAAAGTGATATGCATTGACCCGCAGAAAAGAATGCTGAACACTCTGACTAAAAGAGCTGATAAAACAGGTCTTTCGGAAATTATTGACGCGAGGCTTTGCTCGTTTAACTCTCTTATGGTCGGTGATCTTCGGGGGCAGATTGACCTGGCATTTGCTTTCGGAGTATTGCACGAAGCCAGAGATGAAAAAAAATTTATAAATGAAATTAGCTCGACTTTAAAAACCGGTGCACTCTTTCTTTTCGGAGAGCCGCATGTTGTACCTGCCGGTCAATTTAACGAGTCAACCGAAATGATCAGTGAATCCGGATTTGTTCTTGAAGAAATAATCCGCAAAGGAAAGAATAATATTGCAGTTATGAGAAAAAATGGAAATAAAATAAATTATAAATGACAGGAAACAGAAATAAAATTGCGGACTTTTTTAAAAGCGAGTATGTTAAGCTTACATATTATGTGCGCGGAAAGATTTCGGAAACAGCGGATCGCGCCAGCGAGGATATTGTACAGGATGTAATGACCGCCGTATTCGAAAAGGCGGACATAAGCGAACCGATTGAGGATATTGCGGCTTATGTGTACAGGGCTTTAAAAAATAGAGTAATAGATATTTTGAGAAAGAAGACTCTGCAGATTGATACGCTATACGAAGGAAATGATTCTATCTCTCTGATAAATATTGTCGCGGACATAAAAAGTATTCCGGATAGAATTTACGAAAGAGAAGAATTAACCCTCAGGCTATATGAAGCTGTTGAAAGGCTTCCGGATGATTATAAAAGCGTTTTAGTCATGAATGAGATTGAAGGAAGGACATTCAGGGAAATATCGGATATTACCGGAATCCCCGCAGGGACTTTAATGGCCAGAAAGGCCCGCGCTCTTGAAATATTAAAGACTGATTTAATAAAATTTAAAAATTACTTGGAGAGATAAAATGGAACAAACTATTAACAGAAAAAAACACCCTGTTATTGGGAAAATAATTTTTTGGGTATTTACCGGGATTCTGGCAGCAGCTTTCTTTTCTGCAATATTCGCGATTGCGGTCACATTTCTGTGGAATTGGCTCATGACCGATATCTTTAATCTTCCGGCCATCAATTACCTGCAGGCATTCGGGCTTGTAATACTTGCCCGGCTTCTGGTAGGCGGCTGGCATAAAGGACATCATGATAAGAAATATGACTCTCATTTTCATCATTTTTTTAAAAAGACAACTTATGATCATAATGAGGATGATTTCAGCGGAAAGAATTTTAAAGATTACTGGGAAAAGGAAGGCAAGGAAGCGTTTAACAATTATCTGAATAAAAATTCTGTATCTTAAAAACAGATATAAAGTAATGGCTATAGCCGATTATAAAGACATTTTTAGAGACGCTGCAATGCAGCGTCTTTTTTTTTGCAAATTTTTTAATAGACTTTTTTACTATATGTTTAATATTCCTCTTATGTGTCATAGACTTCTTTTAAGTTTTATTGAGAAATAATTAGAACTTAAATCAGAAATATAAATATATGTGATTTGCTTACATCAAAATTGAAATACATTACAAAATTTTCTGCGGAATTAGGCCTTCATAGTCAGTTTTTCATGTTTTTGAGAGATTTTACTTCAGGCCTAAAAGGCGTCCTCAAAAATTTTGTAATGTATTTCAATTTATTTAGAATATATTTATTTTTGAGATAATTTTTAAATTTTTTATTATACCGCTTTTCTTATAAATTATAAAATACATACTATGGTAATATCTATATGCTTATCCCGTTTATTCTTGAAAAAGCTATAAGCCTTTACGCGGACAAAGAAGCGGTTGTCTGCGGAGAGAAAAGATTCACATACCGCGAATTTTACGAACGCGTTGCAGGCCTTTCGTGTTTTCTTTATTCACAGGGCATTCGGCAGGGCGATCGCATTGCAATCCTTCACCAGAACAGCCATGAATTCCTTGAAGCTTATTACGCAGTGGCCTCTCTTGGCGCAATACTGAATCCTTTGAATTTCAGGCTTTCGGCAAAAGAGCTTGCGGTAATTTTAAACGACTCCGGAGCAAAGATAATACTATCAGCTTCAAGATTCTCGGGAACCGTAAAAGAGCTGAAAGGCCGGGACAGCGGACTCCAGAAAGTATTGTGGACAGGGAGTGATAAAAAGACCGGTACCTTTGAATCATTCGATTATGAAGAAGCAATTAAACATAAATACGACAGTATGCCGCCGGCGCCGGGTTTAAGCGATGAAGAAACAGCTCATCTTTATTATACGAGCGGCACGACCGGCAAGCCGAAAGGCGTCATGCTCAGCCATAAAAACGTGTGCACGCATGCGCTTGCTGCGATTGCCGAACTTCATCTGACAGACAAAGACCGCTGGATACATGCTGCTCCGCTTTTTCATCTGGCGGACGCATGGGCTACTTTTGCCATCACATGGGTCGGCGGAAAACACGTGCTTGTCCCTGATTTTAGTCCAGCAGAAGTCCTTAAGCTGATAGAGAAAGAAAAGATCACAATCACAAACATGATCCCGACCATGCTCAACATGCTGGTGAATACAAAAGAAGCGGAGAGTACGGATTTCTCCAGTCTTCGCGTAATACTTAGCGGCGGCGCGCCGATCGCTCCGGAAGTAGTGCGCCGCATTATGAATGCATTCGGCTGCGATTACATACAGACTTATGGCATGACTGAGACCAGTCCGTATCTTACTGTCTCAGTACTTAAAGAAAATCTAAGACAACTCCCGGAAGAAAAGCAATTTGTTTATAAAGCACGTACTGGCCGTCCGTTCCTTGGTGTGCTTCTTAAAGTTGTGCGTGATGACGGCACAGAGGTTGAGCCGAATGACAAAGAAGTCGGAGAGATCATTGTAAAGGGCGATATTGTTACGTGCGGATACTGGAACCGGCCTGAAGAGACAGCCGCAGCTATCAGGAACGGCTGGCTTTATACAGGCGATATGGCTGTTGTTGACAATGAAGGCTATGTAAACATTGTTGACCGTAAAAAAGATATGATAATTACGGGCGGCGAGAACGTGTATTCAGTGGAAGTTGAGAATGTCCTGTATTCACATCCGGCTGTGCTCGAGACAATGGTGATCGGCGTGCCTGATCAAAAATGGGGCGAAGCAGTCAAGGCAGCTGTTGTTCTTAAGGACGGGCAAACTGCTACAGAAGATGAACTCATAAAATACTGCAGGGAACATATTGCAGCGTACAAAACTCCCAAAAGCATTGACTTTATGAAGGATCTTCCGCGTACCGGATCAGGAAAGCTTTACAAGAAAGCTCTTAAAGATTTTTATGCTTCACATAAAAAATAAAAGGCCTGATTCCGCACTAAATTTTGCAATGTGTTTCAGCTTATCAAAAAACAAAATTTTTTAGATATGCTGTGATTAAAAATTTATTTGACTTTCCAAAAATTTTTTAACGATATTATAAATCAGGCAATAGAAAATATTACAGTATGTGTTTAAGGAGAAAAAATGGCTGATCCTAAAAAGCCCCGTCTTACGGAAACAGTTACAGGCGCGGGTTGAGCCTCCAAGCTTGGTCCGGGGGACCTGGACAAAGCGCTGTGCGGGCTGGAATTCCCGACTGATCCGAACCTGATCGTCGGCCTTGACAGGGCGGATGATGCGGGCGTCTACAAAGTGTCGGATGATCTTGCTATCATCCAGACTGTGGATTTCTTTACCCCGATTGTGGATGATCCTTACTGGTTCGGCCAGATCGCTGCAGCGAACGCGCTCAGCGATGTTTATGCTATGGGCGGCGTTCCAAAAACTGCCATGAATCTGGTTGCTTTTCCCATCAAAAAAATGGATATTTCAATACTGCGACAGATTATTCAGGGCGGGCTTGATAAAATGCGCGAGGCAGGCGTGGTGCTTGCAGGAGGGCACAGCATAGAGGACAATGAACTTAAATACGGATTATCTGTTACGGGCTTCATTCACCCTGATCGTGTTCTTACAAAGAAAAATATTAAACCGGGAGACCGCCTGATTTTAACAAAGCCGCTAGGTACAGGCATAATCAACACAGCCATAAAAGGAGGGCTTGCCTCGCCTGAGATCACAGAGGCTGTTACGCAGCTCATGGCAGCTTTGAACAAAAACGCTGCTGAAGCATGCGCGGCATTTCCCGTTCACGCATGCACCGATATTACCGGTTTCGGATTTTTAGGCCATCTTGCAGAGATGGTGCTTGATTCAGGATACGGCGTGCGGATTAACACAAAAAATATTCCTATTCTTGCGGAAACCCTGAATTATGCGGGCATGGGTCTTGTGCCTACAGGCGCGCACAGGAACAGGGAATTCCGGCAGTCCATAATCGACTGGGCTGTTACTAAAGACCCGGTAATGCAGGATGTTCTTTTTGATCCTCAGACATCCGGCGGCCTGCTGATCTCAGTTGCAAAGGACAGCGCGGAAAGCCTGCTGGATGCTCTCAGAGCAAAAGGCATACAGGCGGCCGCTATTGTGGGTGAAGTCGTTGTCGAGCCAAAAGAGAGAATTGTACTTGAATAAAATTCTGATCAGAAAGATAATGTTAGTATAAAAATATAGAGAATTCAGCCTTGTATTTGTTTTTTAATTACTGGGGATTGGCATTTTTTGATTTTCATTCATTATTTTTATTAATGCTTCCGGAATTTTATTTATTAGTTCCGCGACCTGAGTTGCCGGATGAGGGTTTACATAATAGGCTGCCCACCGGTTTACTTTTGCAGCAATGACTGCTGCTTCATGCGGTTTAAAATCAGCGCAGCACAGTACCCCTAGCGTACCGGTGATGGTATCTCCGGTTCCGCCAATGACTTCCATAGCTTCGAACGACGGCTGATTCACAGTATCAAAAACATTGGTTTCATCAACAACATAATCAGTCTCACCTTTAACAAGGAGATAATTTGAAGCATTCCCGAATTTATATGCCCTCTTGATCAGGTCCGGCACATTATCGTTTTGGTGAAGAATAAATCCTCTTGTATAAAAAGGATGAGGTGCAATTTCATCTGCAAGAAACGATAGTTCACCCACATCTGGTGTAAAAAAATCATAATGCTTTGCTTTACCGCTCATTTTCGCTGCATACATGAAACCGGCGTCAGCTATAAGAACCGGGCGGTTCTTTAGCTGCTCTATTACAGATAATACTTTATTATGCCATTCAATATCAGGTTGAAGATAATGAAACGTTAAGACTCTAAAATCAAAATCGGACAAATGCTGGGATAAAAAATGATAAAGTCTTCTGCTTCCGTCTCCTTTCCCGATATCTCCGGCCAGGAATGCATATATTTCCGGGCCATTAAAATATTCCTGTGCCTTAATTGCTGCGGCGATCAAGGCAGGCGTTCCCCTGTTTACAGGGACATTCAGTCCGTTTATAATGATATTGTCATCTTTTAACACAACCTTCCCATGAATAAACGGAAACTCCTCTTCCGGAACAGTGCCTATAATACCTAACATTTTTTTAATAACTCCTCATAGGCGAGATCAAGGGCATACGCACACAACGTATACCCCAGATCTCTCGGTCTTTGCGTTTCAGTCAAGCTTTTACCCACCATTTGCCATGCTACGTACGGGACATCGGGGCATCCGCCGCCAGATATATTCACGATCTTCCTGTTTTTCTTTTCTACGGTGATCTTCATATTGGCTGCTCTGACCATAAGATAGTCGCCGTAATCCCTTGTATGAAAAAGATCTACAGGCTCCAGGAGAGGGGCTGTTACAGGAACAATGGAAAGCGGTTTGATTTTATTTTCATTGAGTTCCCGTAAAATATTCAGCTCTTCAATTAAAGGAAATTCAATCACAAGGTCGCATCCTGTCTGTATTTCCGGCGGCGGGCCCATCACACGGACAGGCCGACCGGATTTTTTAAGTATTTTTTCCGCTTCTATGACCTCGCTGGTATTTTGAAAAACCAGTATGCCGCGCTCAACAGATAATCCGCGGTCATTCTTTTTATTTTTAAATAATTTGAACATCAGCTTTTATGCCTTTGTTATTGAAATTCTATATTCGCTGCCTTCGGATGAAATCTCTTTAATTTTACATCCCTGATTTTCAGCAGCGCGGGTTACGTTTTCTTTTGACGTATCAGTATCAACAAGGACTATAATATCCTTGTCTTTTCCTTTTTTGATCTCATTTATAGTTAAAATTACAGGCTGCGGGCATGAAAGCCCTCTTGCGTCGACTGTTGTTGCCATTATTTGATCCTCCTTATGCTAATTTTTTTCTCATGGTAAAACCGATAAAAAGACACACAAGTGTCCCGGTTACCACTGCGGCAATGCCGTGAGGGCCGATGCCGTTTGGCCCGCTTGCCATGCCGAAGTTATGCGCTATGCCTGCTCCTACTATCATGCCCATTACAAAAACAGCAGCATCTCCATCGCCTTCGCCAGCGAGAAAGAGCTGTCTCCCGGGGCATCCGCCTGCAAGAGCAAACGCTAGGCCCGCAAGAGCCATGCCCGCAAAATTCCATACATGCATGGTATGAGCAACAGGCTGTCCGGCAAATCCGGGATTGAACTGTCCCAAAACAAGGTTTGTTAAAAACGCAAATACGACCAGGCTGATGAAGCCGCTCAATAGATGAGTCTGGCCGAACAGAACTGTATCGCGTATCGCGCCCATTGTGCAGAAACGGCTTCTTTGCGCAAGGAAACCGATCGCAAGCCCGATTATCAATGCGACCAGCAGCGGGGCATGCATGGACCCGGGGCCGCTTGTGCTGTAAAACAGAACATCATTTTTATCCTGTCCTTGTATCTGAGGGAAAACAACCATCAGGATAAGAAAACCAAGCATTATTATTGGCAGCATCCATCCAGCTGCCGCGTGCGTTGCCTGTGTACGGCCGAGATTGTATCCTTTTTTAAGGAAAAGGGTGCCTATCCATATTCCGAAAGTCAGGCCGAGTATTCCTAATATCGCATTCCCGTCTCCGCCCGCGAGTCTTAATACTGCTCTCCATGGGCAACCGAGAAATACAAGGGCGCCTATCATCGCAAATACTCCGAGAACAAATCTGACTACGGTTGCAGAACCAAGCCTTGGCCGGAATTCTTTGAAAATATATGCTGCTGCCATTGACCCAAGCACAAAGCCGATTATCTCAGGCCGCATATATTGGACAACTGCAGCTCTGTGAAGCCCGAGCGCTCCGGCAATATCGCGCTCAAAGCATGCAACGCATATACCCATGTTAGCCGGATTGCCTAATTTCTGCAGAAGCGGAGCCAGTATCCCGATAATTGCCCCGACTGTAATCAATCCCCATCTTGTGGCAAAAATATTTTTCATTTTTTATCCTCCATAATTTATTTTTTTTTATCTTATCCGTTAAACGGACATGTTAATTCACTGACATGATAAATATGTATCTCGCCGCAATGGGGGCATGGTTCCTTCAGGATAACTTTCGCATCCAGGGTTTTATTCCCATACTTGTCCGATATTATTCCATTGTTATCAATCAGGTCAAAGTTAGAACTTTTAAAAACCTGATTCATGCGGCTGCATACGAATATTAAATCCATTTTTATTTACTCATTAAAAGAAAGTTCGGGCCGGGATGTGATTGATAATAAAACATAAATTGTCTTCTGTCGAAATCGGTACATCAGCGCCTTCGCACCGGCCTGTCAGAAGTACATATTTATCAAGTGAAAAATTTTGTTGGAAAACGCTAATGTTTTAAATTACGGAAGTCCACACGGGATTCCTTTCAGTAGTTTAGCTTAGAGGGATATATATGATGTATTTCTTCATATAATTTATTAGGTATTAGTTTTACACAGGATGAAGTATATTAACCATATATTTTTATTAAAAAAGTTATTACTTCAGTTGCTGATTGTAAGTAATAATTTTGTGAAATATTGTCAAGGATTTTTAATAAATTATTATATGGATTTTTCGTTATAGTTTTAGCCGCTTCCTATGCACTTAAAAGACTATATTACCATAAAATAATTGCTTTACAGAAAATTTTAATATTGGTGAGATTGTTATGTTTTTTTTCGGCCAAAAATGCCGGCAGGAAAAATAGTATCAAAATTTTTTACATTTGTTGAGGTTAAAGGGAATTTTTATATGAATGATAAAAAAGAATTATCAGCTGAGCTTAGAACTGCTCTTGAAGAGTGGGCTGAGGAAAATCTGCGAGCCATTGGTCTTTCCAAGGATAAGATTCACGACTATGAAAACTGGAAGGAGAAAGCAATTGCGCAGTTAAGGTTTATCTATTCGGATAAAGTTATTGATTTATTTTTAAGAACAAAAGATTTCAGAAAGATGGATTCTCCGGATGCTTTCGCCCGGGTCAGAGGTCAATGCGGCGACACTATGGAAATATATCTTAAAGTAAATAACGGAAAAATTATTGATTCTTCTTTTCAGACCGATGGATGTAAGCCCACTATAGCATCCGGTGGCATGGTTGCGGAAATGATTAAAGAAAAAAGTATTGATAAGATTGAAAATTTAACACAACAGGATGTTCTTAACGCACTGGGCGGTCTGCCTAAGGAAAGTGAACATTGCGCTTTGCTCGCAACAGATACGCTTAAGGAAGCTTTGAATAAGTTGGCAGAACGGGGAAAAGCCGAAAAGTAAATATTTCCCCCCGCCTCCCTTCGACAGACTCAGGGCAAGTCGGCGGGGGAAAATTAATTATTCATCAACAATTAACCGACTAATTTTTCCTGGAAATTTTTTGATATTTCTGCTTCCATTGATTTGGCTTTTACGCGCATTACACGGTCGCCGACTACAGCAACTTTTCCTGTGATATTGGCATTCACTTTGTAAGTAAGTTCCACTTCTTCTTTATTGAGTTCCTTAAAATCAACTACCATGTCACCAACGAATTGGCCCATCCCGCCGAGCATTTCACCTTTCATTGTTGCCTTAATATGATTCGGCGGATTGACTTCTACCAGGTTGGCACTATATTTTATTTTTATTGAAAAAGGACCAACCTTTTGTTTCATAACACCTTCATAGGCATTTTCTCCTTTTAGTTCCATACTCTCTGAACCAGGAACGCAAGCTGACAGTATTTCGGGTTTTAAAACGGATTCAAATAGTTTTTGAATATTTGCTTTTAATGTTATGTTTCCTTCAAATATCATTTTTAATTATTTCTCCTTTTTTTAATTTTTTATAATGAAATATATTTAAACTTAATGGACTATTCTTTGGATCTGTTTTAACCGAATCTATTGCGTTTCTGCTTCAATAGTGTTCCGGAATTTTAAGATCATCGGAATTATCCTAAAAAGTTTCTTGCTCAATCGACTCGTTATAAGAGTCTTTACTATTTATATGCATTGTGGCCAAGGCTTTGAAACCCATGTATCAATATTGATCCCTTAATTGATTTAAGAGTTGAGTCTTCAATAGGGAGATTTTGCTGATAATGAGTATTAAAGCATAAGCTGTAATGTCTGCTCCTGTAAAGAGTGCAATTTTTACACGCTCTGCCCGAAAATGGGCATTTTATCTTTTTTGTAGCCATTGTGTTACCTTTTTGTAATATAGTTTTACATTAAAAAAAATGTACTTACTGCTGTCAATCTATAAAATTTTTTTGTTTTCTAATAATTAGCATCCTGTAAAATTTAATAAATTAGACATTGTATTTAAGTTTAATACATTGTGTCTATAATTTATGAAATATTTTATATCATCGTCAAGTTAATTTTCAATATTTTAAGTAAAAAACAGTATCTTCTCAGGAATTGTTTATACATGCAATACCGGCACATATAGGAATTCTACTGGAAAAAATAATTTTTTAAAGCAAAAAATTATTTTGAATTTTTATTGACTTTTTCCTGCATAAGGTTAAAACTGGACGCTGTGTATAATATTTTGATGGTATATCTATTATTTTAAGCCAAAGGAGTATTTTGATACCAGTAATAAAGGAGCGCAATTAAATTACCGGAAGAACAAAACAGTATATTCTGTATACGGGAAAGGATTACTCTATATGTTTTTCTAAGAATGAGTAAAGTAAATAAGCTGCAAAGGAATTATAGGATAAACATCAAATAAAATAAGAAAATGATAATGGTTGATGCAGAATAAATAATTCCGATGACTTTTTAGACAAGCTTTTCTATTCTAATAAAAGCATAATTTTTTTACTACCAATTCAAAGTTGCTGTTTCTTTTAGGTCAACCTGGAAAATTAATTTGACTTTTAAAGGGTGCGTATCGATACTGGTATCAATAATTAATAAATACTCCAATTAATAATCAAAGGGGGTTCAAGCTTAAATGAAAAATATTACAAATAGTTTTGAGTACTTTTCTCCTAAAACACTTGAGGAAGCTCTAAAGTTAGTTTCTCAATTTGACAAAGAGGGAAAAGATTTTAAAGTGGTCGCCGGAGGTCAATCTATAAACCTCGTAATGAAGCAGGGCGTTATTGCGCCTGAAGCTGTAATTAGTATTAAAGGCCTGTCGGATATGGATTATGTTAAATTCGATGAAAAAGCAGGTTTAAAAATTGGCGCACTGGCAACACATAGGGCAATCGAGAGGTCCTCGGTTGTCGAAAAGAAGTTCGGTGTATTAGCTGAAATGGAACATAATCTATCCTCAGTTGAAACACGGAACTGGGGCACTGTAGCCGGCAATATTTGCCATGGAGACCCGGGCGGAGACGTGGCTCCGGTACTGATTGTACTAAATGCGAATGTAAAGATGGCAGGAGTCAAAGGAGAGAGAACCGTACCTGCTGAAGATTTTACACTGGATTTTTATGAGACAGCGCTTGCTCATGATGAGCTGGTTACTGAGATTCAAATTCCAACTGTGCCGCCTAATACCGGCGTTGCTTACACCAAATTCAGCCAGGTAGTAGGGGATTTTGCCCTTGCGTCAGTTGCAGTAGCAATTACTCTTGATAGTAAAAAGGATATATGCAGCGATGTCAGGATAGGTCTCGGCAGCGTAGCAGCTACGCCTTTGAGAGCTAAAAAAGCTGAGGAAATATTAAGGGGAAAGAAGATCACTGATGATCTGCTTGCCAAGGCAGCCCAGGCAGCTATGGATGAGTCTGATCCAACAGATAGTGTTGATGCATCGGGTGAATACAAAAGGGAGCTGGTAGGAGTTTTTGTAAAACGGGTAGGGAAAGAAGCCCTGGAAAGAGCCAAGAAGGCATAATTTCATTAAGATAAATTGGAGAACAGTTATGAAACAGGAATTAAAATTTAAGGTAAATGGAGAAGAGCGTGAACTCTGGATAGATCCTAAAACTCTTTTAGTTGAGGTTTTAAGGGAAGAATTAGGATTAACAGGGACACACTGGTCCTGCGATACCGGCGCATGTTGCTGCTGTACTGTTAATGTTGACGGTATGGCAGTCAAATCCTGCTCCATGCTGGCTATGCAGGCATACGGAAGAGAGGTCACAACCATTGAAGGTCTGGCAGATGGTCCTACGTTGCATCCACTTCAGCAGGCTTTCATTGATAATTGGGCTTTTCAATGCGGATTTTGCACATCGGGGCAAATTATGGCAGCTAATGCGTTATTGAATGAAAATCCCAGCCCGACAAGGGAGCAGATACAGCTGCAATTGGATGGCCATATTTGCCGTTGTACCGGCTACAATATGATCCAGGAAGCCATTCAGGACGCTGCAAAGAGATTACAAAAATCAAAAGTCTAAGTAAGGGGGCATAATAAATGGAAACAAAATATTCTGTAATAGGTAAACCAACAGGAAATGTGGATGGAATGGCAAAGACTACTGGCGAAGGCAAGTATACCTTTGACATGTATTTGCCGAATATGCTTTACGGCAAGCATGTAAGAAGTCCGTATCCGCATGCAAAGATAATAAGCATTGATGCCAGTGAAGCTCTAAAGCTTCCCGGCGTAAAAGCAGTTATTACGGGGAAAGATGTCCCCGGAGGCAAATGGGGGCTATGGCGCCGTTTTCGCGAACTTTGTGACCAGATAGCTTTGGCTGATGATAAAGTTCGTTTTATAGGGGAGCCGGTTGCAGCTGTAGCAGCCACCACTAAAGATATTGCCGCGAAAGCCGTGGAATTAGTTAAGGTAGAGTATGAAATATTACCCGGCGTGTTCGATCCTCTGGAAGCTATAAAAGACGATGCGCCTCTTATTCACGAAGACTTTGAAAACAATATTAATGCAACACGTCATATTGAATGGGGCAATGTGGATGAGGGCTTTAAACAGGCTGATTATGTCAGGGAAGATAAATTTACACTTTTTCCCCAGGCAGTTGTTTCTATGGAAGTACATAATAGCCTGGCGAGCTATGATAAAGGTACTGGCAAGCTGACAATATGGTCTTCCACCCAGTCTCCGTATTATCTTCAATTGGGCTTAGCGGACGCCCTGAAGATGAGAGAAGGTGATATAAGAGTAATAAAACCGCATGTTGGAGGGGGCTATGGCGGTAAAAATTCAACTATGCCTGACGCAACCACTGCTGCTCTTCTTTCCATGAAAACAGGAAGACCGGTAAAGGTAGTATTTAACAGAGAAGAAGAATTTACAACCACGGAGCATCGCATGGGATTGCACCTGGCTATTAAAATCGGGCTTAAAAAAGACGGTACAATACTAGCCAGAGAATGTAAGATTATTACTGACGGTGGCGCTTATACCGGATTAGGTGCTACAGCTCTTTACCTTGCGGGTATCTTCCAGACTTTCCCTTATAAGATACCCAATTGGAGATACGATGCATTCAGAACTTATACTAACAAGGTGTGGGCTACTTCGGTACGTGGATTCGGAGCTGTTCCGACAGTATATGCCGCTGAGGTCCAGTTAGACAGGGCAGCTAAAGAGATGGGTATTGATCCGCTGGCAATCCGGCGTAAAAATCTTATGGAGCCCGGTTATGAAGCCCCGGGTCAATATAAGGTGGAAAGCTGCGGAATTGTACCATGCGTTGATAAGATGGCGGAAAGAATCAAGGAAAAATGGCCTAAATTAGAGAAAGATGAAGGTATAGGATATGCCGGTTTTGCTTATATGTCAGGCGGTATTTTTAACTGGATTGATACTCCTTATGCTTACTCAGGAGCCAGGGTACAGGTAAACATTGATGGCTCGGTTGACCTATTCACCCAGGCAGCAGATATTGGCCAGGGCCACAATACGGTAGCAGTAATGATTTGCGCAGAGGAACTGGGTATAGGCATAGAGGACATCAGGCTGCATCCCGGCGACACAGCAACCGCTCCTGTTGACTTAGGCGCGTGGGGAAGCAGGGAAACACTGATGAACGGCAACGCAATTAAAATGGCAGCAGGTCAGGTAAAGCAGAAACTTGTGGATCTCGCAAGGGCAAAGTTAGGTGAAAATATTGCTTATGACCTTGTATGTAGAGAAAAACGGATATACCTTGAACTGCGTCCGGAAAGAGGATACTCATATTATGAGATGGTAGAAGCTGCTATAAAACTAAATGACGGCGAACCGCTTATCGGAACAGGCCACTATACTCCTCATAATAAAGGTATGATTTCACCTGCTTATGGCATGGGCATCATGGCGATGAAGGCAAAAGTTGACAGAGAAACCGGTCTGGTTGAAGCAAAGGATGTTCTTATAGTACATGATTGCGGCCAGGTTATAAATCCTTTAGGGGCCAGGGGCCAGGTAGAGGGATCTGTTCATATGGGGCTGGGATATGCCTTAACTGAAGAAATGCCTAATGATAATGGTTTGGTACTTAACCCATCTATTAATGACTATAAGATTATCAGGCAGCGGGATATGCCGCAGATTGAACTGTTGGATGTTCCCACTTATGATCCTTCAGGGCCATTTGGAGCCAAGGAAGCTGCTGAAGCAACGATCTCACCAACAGCTCCGGCACTGGCAAATGCTGTTTTCGATGCTTGTGGAGCTGAATTTGACAGCAATTGTTTAAAACCGGAGAGGGTTTTAAAGGCTATACGCGAAGCAGAAAAAAATCAAAAGAATAAAGCTAAAGCTAAGAAATAATTAAAGAGGAGGAAACTACAAATGGCTGATTGGTATAAATGTCCAGTTTGTCGCAAACTTTCACTTGAGCATCAGGATTTAGCGCGGCATTATTTAGGCCAAACTGATAAAAAACATAAGGATTGGTTAAAATCAAAAAATCTTTCTTATTCACACCTTATCACCATGCAGGTTACTGAATTCGGTAATAAGGGTTACGATGCCTTAGCTAAAGTACTAGAGAAAGAGGCAGCTGTTGTTCAAGTTGATGTGAAATAAAGCATAAAGCAGGAAATTTGAGCAAATATTTGCAAAGATATTTGAGATGTGTAATTTTGGCCATTTGGGATTAATCCCCCGCAGTATTTTGCAAAAAATGACCAATTAAATTATGATACCCCGCGGCAGAGCCGCGGGGTATATTTTTATTAGTGCTTTTTTATGCGGGTATTTCAGCTATAGTAAAGTATCTTAATACATTTTTCTTTCCCCGTTCTTTGTTCCCTCTAAATTTTGTACTTTAATGTAATTTTTAACAGCCTCCTGAAGCGTATTG
Organism: Spirochaetota bacterium; assembly: GCA_016934735.1. Lineage (GTDB taxonomy): Bacteria > Spirochaetota > UBA4802 > UBA4802 > JAFGDQ01 > JAFGSG01. The sequence continues at coordinate 25,373 of JAFGSG010000060.1, forward strand.
GCTGCAAGCAGAGCGCAGTGCTGATCTCCTTTAGGCAGGCCACCGATAGTTTCAAGTATGGTTTTATTTGTGATCTCTTTAAGCTCGTCCGTCGTTTTCCCAAATGCAAGTTCAGCGGCAAGAGAGCCGCAGATCATGCTGGGGCCGCAGCCGTCTGTCTGAAATGAGGCTTTCTTTACTGTGTCTTTTTCGAATTTCAGGAAGATCTCCATAGTATCGCCGCATGGACCGGTAATGCGTCCGTATCCGTCCGGGTTTTCCATGGAGCGCATGTTGGATGGATTAGTCCATATGTCAAAGGCCTTTTGCCCGTAATCCTTAACTGTATCTTTATTAATTTTATCCTGCAGGTCTTTTAAAAAATCATCAAGATTATCCGGCATTAAATTTCCTCCTTTTCTGCTGAAAGTATGCAGATTCTATTACAAATATTGGGTAAATTTTTTCTTTTTGGTTTATGTTTTCCACAATTTTTTTAAAAATTTTAATGACTGCCGTAAAGTTTAATTATATATGTTGTCTGTATTAATATGAATTACTGATCTTAGCATTTAAGGTAAATTATTACAAGTCATCCCAAAAATAATTTTTTCTCGCTAAAATGAGGTTTCTTATATTGACAAAAATGCGTTTTTTTACATAAAAGTCAAAGGTAAATTTTATGAATATATCTGAATCGATACAAACTCCAAAGGACATGGAAAATGACGACCTTGCCCGGTATATTGTGAATCTTTTTCACAGAATAGTTGTACATTATGCTATGTGGTTTTCCGAGGTAAAACACCAGATGGGCATGGAAAAGGCCCTGTCGGTTATGGATGAAGCTACATCCAGAGGTCTTAAAATTCAAATGGATCGTCTGGCTAAAACTCTGGGCTTTGAAATTAAAGATGGCCTGCCTGCGGCCCTGATGGATATGCCCCGTGAACTGTTGCTTGGGCTGATGGATAGTGTGTCTGCGAACTGGCTGGTAAATGACGGCGTGTGGTTTCAGGCTGTGGAATTTGCCCACGGGATGGGAGATGCCAAACGCTGCAATGATTCCGCATGGGCACAGTTTTCTCCTTTTGAAGCATGGACAATCAAAAAATTGCTGGATCTGCCTGAGAGAGCCGGCCTCGACGGTCTGAAAAAAGCGCTCGGATTCAGGCTTTACGCAAATATTAATGTGCAGTCTGTTGTCGAAGAAACGCCCGGGTCTTTTGTATTTCACATGAACGACTGCCGTGTGCAGTCTGCCCGCAAGCGCAAAGGACTGGATGATTATCCATGCAAATCAGGCGGTATTGTTGAGTACTCATATTTTGCCGGATCAATTGATGACAGGATCATGACTGAATGCATCGGGTGTCCGCCGGATGAGCATCCTGATGAGTGGTACTGCGCCTGGAAGTTTACATTAAAAAAGGAATAACAAAGGCTATTATAGCCGGTTTTTACCCGTGGGCGCTGGTTTGCGAAAAAACAGTAAGATATAAAATAAAAAATAATTGAACTATTGAGGTCAAGCTGTTTGGTTATCACAAAAAATTTTTTTAAAGAAGGATATTTATGTTTGAACAAGGAGTGATCAGGCCTCCAAGCGAGGCATCAAGCTTATTGGTTAGAGTAACAAGAAACTGTCCGTGGAACAAATGTCTTTTCTGTCCCGCATTCAAGGGTGTAACCTTCTCAAGAAGAAGTGTTGAAGAGGTTTTAAGCGATATTGATAAAATGGCAAAGGTTTATTCCCATCAAATCAGCATGTTTACATCGGCTTTTTTACAGGATGCAGATAGTCTTATAGTCAAAACAAATGATCTGATCACCATTATAAGGCATATTAAAAAGCTTTTTCCTGGTATCGTAAACATAACCACTTATGCCCGCGCAAAATCCATAAAAAATAAGAGCGTAGATGAATATAAACAGCTGAAAGAAGCAGGCCTTACAAGGATTCACACAGGAATGGAAAGCGGTTCTGAAACAGTGCTTAAATTGGTACAGAAGGGATCAAGCCCTGATGATATGATTGAAGGGGGGCTTAATGTAAAAAACGGCGGCATTTCTCTTTCCGAATATATCATGCCCGGCATTGGAGGGAAAATCCTGAGCCAAGAGCATGCAATTGAGACCTCCAGGCTCCTCAATAAAATACAGCCGGATCACATCAGGGTGCGCACCTTCGCCCTGCACCCTCTTTCACCAATGCAAAATATGGTCAACGACGGGACATTTGTCCTCATGAATGACGAAGCAATCGTGTCCGAGATCAGGCTTCTTCTCGAAAATCTTGACAAGATGCACAGCTATTTTCATTGTGCTGACTTTAGTTTGAATCTATTAATGCAGGTTGACGGATATCTTGACACTGATAAAGATAACATGCTGCGCGAAATAGACGCGTACCTTTCTTTATCAAAAAATGAAAAACAGGTTTATTCCCTGATACAACGCAGTCACCCCGGCCAATATCCGATTGATATTGTTAAAGACAAAGAATTACTGGAGCAGGCTTTACCGGAAATAGAAAAGATTGAGAAAAGAGGCCCCGGAGAATTCAGTAAATATATTCAGCACCTTATGACATATCAGCTGCCGCAGCCGCAAACGGATAACTGGGAATAATCAGCAAGAAAAAATGAAAATTACAATTCTCTATGACAATACTGTCTTAAAGTCTAATCTTATCCCAGATTGGGGATTTTCCTGCCTTATTGAAATTATGAATAGAAACATTCTTTTTGACACAGGAGCAAACGGGTCCATCCTTCTTGAAAACATGAAAAAGCTCGGCATAGATCCTATGTCAATTCATGATGTATTCATATCGCATCCGCACTTTGATCATGTTGGCGGATTTTCAGCTTTTTTGAATAAGAATAATAATGTTAAAATATATATGCCGGGGTCAATGAGAAGTATAGTAAATTCAAAGGAAGTGATCTTCGTGGATGAACCGGCGAAGCTTCATGAAAATGTTTTTTCAACAGGTGAACTTGATAATTTTGAGCAGTCAATGGCAATCGGAACAGATAAAGGTTTAGTTATTATCACAGGTTGCTCGCATCCTGCGATGGAGAAAATTTTCCGGGCAGTATTACCTTTTGGCAGTATTTACGGGCTTATCGGCGGCCTGCACGGTTTTGAAGAATATGATCTGCTTAAAGATCTGGGATTGATTTGTCCCTGCCATTGCACCCTGCATATAGAAGAGATTAAATATCTGTATCCTGAGAAATATGTCGAAGGCGGGGCAGGGCGGATCATAGAAGTTAAATAATTATAAAATGTTGACAGATAAGCTTAGTAATATCGAATAGTTGTATTTATATTTTGAATTGATCAGGGGATGATCTAATATGAAAAAAGTATCGGTAAATGAAGCCGAAGGAATGGTGATTGGTCATGATATGACTCAAATAATGCCGGGGAAAAGCAAAGGCCCGGCATTCAGGAAAGGACATGTCGTAACCAGAGAGGATATATCCCGCCTGCTTGACATGGGTAAAGAAAATATTTTTGTACTTGAGTCGGCTGACGGCATGGTTCACGAAGACGATGCTGCCGGAAGAATTGTAAGGGCAATAACCGGTAATGGGTTTACTCATTCGCTTCCGAAAGAAGGAAAGATTGAATTATTTGCTGAATATGACGGGCTCTTGAAAATTAATGTTCAGGCATTAAAAGATATCAACTTATTGCCCGATGTAATGCTTGCAACAATACACACTAACCAGAGAGTAAAAAAAGGCGATATTATTGCGGGAACAAGAATAATCCCTCTTATTATTTCCGAAGAAAATTTAAAAATCATCGAAAAGAAATGTGCTGATTATTATCCGGTGATTGAAGTTAAACCGTTTCGAAATTTAGAAGTGGGCATAGTCACTACAGGAAACGAGGTTTACAGCGGACGGATAAAAGACGGATTCGGCCCTGTGCTGATAAAAAAAATAAAAGCATACGGGAGCAGCGTATTGGAGCAGTTGTTTGCTTCGGATTCCATTGAAATGATAACCGATTCCATTAATTCGCTGATTGGAAAAGGAGCAACAGCGATAGCGGTAACAGGCGGCATGTCTGTTGATCCTGATGATGTTACTCCTGCAGCAATAAGAAAAACCGGGGCAGACATTGTTGCCTATGGCGCTCCTGTTTTGCCCGGTGCCATGTTCATGCTTGCGTATCTCGGAGATATCCCTATTATGGGATTGCCGGGTGCAGTGCTGTATTATAAGACTACGGTTTTTGACCTGGTTTTTCCGCGGATACTGGCAGGGGAACGCCTGACACGCGAAGATATAGCGCATTACGCTCATGGAGGTCTTTGTCTTAATTGTGAGATATGCAAGTACCCCATATGCGGTTTCGGTAAAGCTGGCTAATATACTACTACTTCATCATATTTGTTTTTAGTGGTTAATAGTGCCAAAATTTGAAATACATAACAAAATTTTCTGCGGAATCAGGCCTTCTTTTAAGCATTTTTGTATTATTATAAAGCTATTGCTTCAGGCCTGAAAGGCGTCCTCACAAATTTTGTTATGTATTTCAAATTTAAAGATATCCATACATCCACAGTTTCAAATGTGATAACGTACTACGATGGCAGCCACACTTTACAGTATTTCCCGGAATCAGCAGCTGGCGATTACCGGGGAATTGATAGGGTTTGATTATTAAATAATCCCGGCAAAAATTTGGGATGTGCAGGGGGAAAGTTGCCTGCTTAATGAAAGTAATATTTCTGAAGGTTAAAATATTTTTTAAATGAACATATCAATTAGAGTAGAAAGTTTAGCGGAACTGAAAATATGGTTTACCTGTTATGTACAAAAATTCAAAGGCAATGATGCTGACGTCCGGAAAAGCATTGTTTTAAAAGAAGGACATACAAAAAGGGTTTGCGAAGAAATTAGAGCCATAGGCAGTCATTTAGGATTGAACGAAGATGAATTGCGGCTTGCGGAAATAATCGCTCTTCTGCATGATGTCGGCCGTTTTGAACAGTATACCCGTTATAAGACTTTCTCGGACAGAAAATCGGAGGATCATGCTGCGCTCGGTATAAGGATAATTGAAGAGCAGGGAATTCTTGAGCAGTTCAACAGCGAAATAAAAAATGTGATCTTATCTTCAATAAGATTTCATAACCGCGCTTATATTCCCAATGATGAATCGGAGACATGCCTGTTTTTCTCCAGGCTTATCCGCGATGCGGATAAACTCGATATCTGGAAAGTGGTCATCGATTATTATCACAGAAAGGATGACATGCGGAATGGGACTATTGAACTCGATCTGCCCGATACTCCGGGATTTTCGGAAGAAGTTTATCAGGATCTGATAAGCAGGAAAATAGTGGATATGGAAAATCTGAAAAACCTGAATGATTTTAAACTGCTTCAAATAGGATGGATATTTGACATCAATTTTAAGATAACACTGGAGTATATTAAAGAACGCCTTTACCTTGAAAGAATACGCGAAGTATTGCCGAAGGTAAAGGAAATTGATAATATTTTTAAAACTGTTTATGACTACTGTTCGGGCAATGCCCGTCTTATTTCGTAATTAAAATGAATGACTACATAAGCCTGTCCGCTTACTTTGTTATTTCCTCATCGGACGAATGAGTGGGCTGTGTTATTTTTTCAAGGTCTCCGTTTAAAAATTGTTCAGCTACGGTTTTTACCGTTATCTTACCTTCCGGAATTTTATATATTTCTATCAAATTATCCCTTAAAATATGAAAGGATATTTCACCGATCTCCATGGTAAAAAGAAGATCGATATTATAATGCGCAATGGATTTGATCACATTAAGTCCTATGTGTTTTGGTTTATCAAGAAATTCATTCAGATAAAAATCTTCAATTTCAATCCTGCCTTCATTGATCCGAATGATGATAAAATATTTCGACTTGCCGAAATGGCTGAAAACCCGGGACTCAAGGCCGTTGTTATCCAGAACCGGAATAACGGCCCTGTAGATTTCATTCTTAGCCGGTTTGACGTCGATAAAGATGCCTTCGATATTATCAAAATTTTTAATAATGGTGTTCCGTATTTCATCGCTAAGACGGTCAATGGCAAAGACAGTTGCAGACGGTGAAGTGACTATTTCAATCTCCACCATCTTAAAAGGCCCTGTCTCACGAACCTTGATCTGATTAACTGCCTTGATCCCCCTGATCGTATTTATACAGTACTCAATATCGCTTCTCATGGCCTTATTGGTATCAGCGTCAAGCAGCACCATTATGGAATGAATGGTATTCCCTGCGCCGATCTTGAATACAATTAGCGAGATCAGAATAATTACGATGCCTTCGACATATGGAACATTATATGAGGGAAGGACAATACCTGCCAGTACTATAATGGACGTTATAATATCCATGAATGATTCCTTTGCGTTTGCCTCGAGCGATAGGGATTTCACTTCTTTTGATGTCTTTAATTCTATTGCTGCTATGAATATTGAAATAACAATGGAAGCAAAAGCCGTTAACATGGGAACATGCTGCAGATTAGCAGCATGAAACGGGGAGGTTACCGATTTATATCCTTCTATAAACAGATCAATGCCAGCATAGGATATAAAAAGGCCTACGAACAAAAGAGCTATGGTCTCAGCTTTATAAAGCCCGTAAGGGAAGCGGTTGTTCTTGGGCATTCCTGCGAGATGCAGCCCGAAAGCGGACAGCATAATAGCCGCAGTGTCGGCAAAACTATGCATTGCGTCAGCTATCAATACTTCACTGTCATAATACATTCCAATAAAATATTTGCCGCAGGCCATTAAAAGGGTAATCACCGTTGCAAGAAGTGCTACGCGTTTTCCATTAAGCAGTTTTATGCGGTTGTCATTTTTCATCTTCGTTGGGGAGAATCTTCAAAGTATAGTCGCGCCATCATTGGTGTATTACATCTGGGACACATTACCTGGAAACAGGGGGTTCCGCGCTTGTGGGGAATGATTGTTTTGCATTTTGGGCAAATACACTCTTTGGAAGGCCCTCCGCCTTTGCCGTATCCCCATCCTTTTCTATGCCTGAACATTTCTGTGCTCCTGTGATTTATTAAAACAAGTCATGATATAATTTTTCTCTTCATAATTTTTGCGTTGTAACAGCTTAAAAATTCCGCAAAGCTCCTGCAGGACACTCATTAACACATTTGCCGCAGACCGTGCAGAGGCTATGATCTATCTTGGCTATAGACACGATTGATATGGCACCTTTAGGACAGACTTCCTCACATCTTCCGCATCCAAGGCAACGATCTATATCAACCAGTAACTGTGATGCAGACTTTCCGTTATCAATATTATTGATTTTATTTTTAAGGGCGTTTAGTTCATTCTCCATCTGACGGGCTCTTTCCCTAAGTTGCGAGGCCTCCTGTGAAAACATATTTTTATTCGGGATATTCTTTGAATATCCGGTATTTTCGGGCTCAACGAAATTTCTCATGCTGCGCCCCGCACCACTTCCCATGTCTCCAGATCTGCGGCCTCCTCCCTGCCCGCTGCCGGACATCCTGCTCATGCCGGAAAACCCTCCTCTAAAAAATGAAGATAATCCTCCCAGCAGAGTACTATTGTTATTTCCGGAAGCATAGCCGCTTCCGGATCGCCTTCCCGATCCTCTTCCTGTCATGGGCCCTTTTCCTTTCGGCCCTGTTCCATCGCCTCGCGGCATAATTAAACCTCCAGTAAAATATTTATTGAAAATGATTTTCATTACCAATATAGAGCTATAATTAACTTTTGTCAAGTATCAATTGATTTAAAATGACAAATAGCAGCGCTTTTAAAAAAAGGATAAAAATCAAATTGACATTTTTATAAAATATAATTTGTTTTATGAATAATAACTGAACAAGGATACTCGTTATGGATCAATTAGGGATAATGCTTTACGGCTACGAAAAAACCGATGCGTATATAATTAAACAGGCTATAGAAAAAATACTGGGTCGTGAAGTCGAACTGATAAGCAGCTCACGCAAAGAATCGGAAATCGTTGAAATAATATTTTCAGATGAACTATATGATACTTTTGAAGACAAAGAAATAAAAATACTGATGTTTCTCGGTTTTGATGACAGCGAGATAAATTTAACTCTGGAAAAGTTCCCGGCAGCAAATAAGGTCACCAGGCCTATTTTTTGCGGGCTTACTGAAAATAACATTAAATGGACTCTTAAGCAGCTCCTGGAGCATTTGATAGAAGAGCGGAATTACTGGAATAATAAAAATAAAAAGCAGGATGCACTCTAAGACAGATAACGAAACAGCATTTCACTTAACTCGTTTATTATTTTCGGAGCCGGTACATTAAATTTGGAAAATATCATCGCATGCACTGTTTCTTCAATCGAAGTCTGAACTACAATCGCCGCGGCGTTAATATCTTTAACGCGAATTTTATCCTTCCATGTCAATAATATTGCTTTGGTGACCTTTAAAGATTCAAGCTGCGACTTTTCTATGATTTTTGAAATATCAGGATCGGACTGGGCCATTACGCTAACTTCCTGATGGAATTGCGGATAAATATCGTGAGCTTCTATTAATTTATTTATCAGATATATTAAAAATTCTTTCTTTTTCCCGGTTTCTATATACTTTTTTATTTCCAGATTTTCCAACACAGTTCTGATTTTTTTATGATAATCGATAAGAATTTCCTTAAAAAGAGCTTTTTTATCCTGAAAATAAATATAAAAAGCTCCTATCGAAACATCGGCTTCTCCGGCAATTTCTTTGGAATTCGTTTTATAGTATCCTTTTTCGGAAAAGAGTTTCAGTCCGGCATTTATTATACTGAGTTTTGTTTCCCTGCTTCTCTTCTGTTTTGGAATATGTATATTTTTTTCATCCATATAATAAATGTAAAAGCGGGGTAAGTAATCAGTCAAGAAAAATATGAAAAAAAGTTCATATTTTTCTTGACTTTATGAACCATAGTTCATATTATATAAATGTAATATGAACTATGGTTCATGTTGTACTGTATGAAGACAGGAGAATTATTTATGTCAAATGATAATAATGAGGCTGTAGCTGATGAAATGAGGCTCGGGAAAGCCGAGTTTTATGCAATGAATAATCCCGTCAGAAAGTTAATACAGAAATACTGGGAATTCAGAGTATTTAAAAATTTTCTTAAAAGACAAAATATAGACTTGTCCGGAAAAGTGATTATTGATGCGGGCTGCGGATCAGGATACAGCTCAAAACTAATAATGGATGAATTAAATCCCTCTGAATTGATTGCTTTTGATATCATGCCTGAACAGATAGCAATCGCGCGAAAAAGATACAAAAATATAAATTTCCATGTTGGGGACATGACGCGGATAAATCTTCCTGGAAACAAAGCTGATGCTGTATTCGTATTCGGAATTTTACATCATATTCCTGAATGGCGGAAAGCCTTAAGTAATATATCTGCTTTTTTAAAGAAGCGAGGCGTCCTGCTGGTAGAAGAGCCGAGATATAGATTCACATTGGATGAGTTTGAACATGGTATTTTCGATTCAGGATTAACAATACTTGATAAGAAGAATATATTCGGTTCATATTTTAAAAGCTACATCTGCATCAAAGAATAGGATTAAAGTTATAAGGAGAATTGTTATGGCAATAAAAGAAAGAATGATGGGGAGTAACATGGACAGGATCCCGGATATTGCTTTCAGGGGTATGTCGTTTTTATTCTGGATATGGGGGATATTCGCTTCACCCGGGAAAAAGCTGAAAAAATTCGGTATTAAACCCGGTGACACAGTCGTTGATTTCGGGTGCGGGCCTGGGAATTATATCAAAGACGTTTCATTGCTTGCGGGAGGCAAAGGAGTTGTTTACGCTGCTGATATTCATGAACTGGCTATTAAAGCGATCAATAAAAAGATCAGCAGATATAATCTGAAAAACGTTAAGCCAGTGCTGGTCAGGGATTACAAATGCGATATACCTGATAATTCCGCTGATGTGATATACGCTCTTGATATGTTCCACATGGTCAAACAGCCTGACCTTTTACTGAAAGAGCTTCACAGGATGCTTAAGAAAGACGGAAAATTATTCATCGATGACGGACATCAACCCCGTAAAGAATCAAAACGCAAGATCGAGGGATCCAAGTTATGGAGTATCAATGAAGAATTTAAAGGCTGGCTTGTGTGTACTCCTGCTTAAGCAGTGTCGATTAAACGAACAGGAAGAAATATATGAAAGCAACAATTATTTCGGATAAAGATTTCCAAACTGATTTATTTCGCAATCTGTTTGAAAAGATAATAGTATATTTTGACAGCAAAGGCATTGAAACAAAGACGATTTCTATCGGCAGGAATGATCTTGCCTTTTGCATGGGCTGTTTCGGTTGCTGGGTTAAAAAGCCGGGCGAGTGCGTTATGAATGATATGATGTCGCAAATCAATCGAAATTTTATTAACAGCGATGTAGTTGTTTATCTCAGCCCTGTTATATTCGGACAGTTCAGCGCTAACATTAAAAATGCAATCGACAGATGGCTACCCAATATCCTGCCGTTCTTCATTAAAAGACCGGACGATTCTACAATGCATCCATCAAGATATAAACAATATCCATATGTGATCGTTGTCGGATATGGCGAGGATATATCAGATGAGGACGCGCAGCTGTTCATTGATATTACTAAAAAACACCGTAATAATACCGAGGTTCTTATTTATAAAGGCGACGATGAGGACATATCCCAAGAATTAGATAAAATCACTCTAAGAAAAGCTGGTGGATACCTATGAAAAATATTATATTAATAGATTCAAGCCCGAAGATTAATGAAAAATCCGTTTCAGGATATCTGATTGAAAAAGCTGCGAGGCGTATTGACGATCAAACCGCCAATAAGAACTTCATTAATATTCGTCAGAGCTTCACGGGGCATAAAATCCAGGAAGATTATAAAATACTTATCAATGCCGATGCTGTTATAATTGCTTTTCCGCTGTATATATTTTGCCTGCCCGGCATTTTAATGCGGTTTTTACAGGATTATTATCAATTTTATCTCGAGAACAAAACGAAATCAACTAATCCAAAAGTGTATGCTCTTGTTAACTGCGGATTCCCTGAACCGGAAATAAATCTTGAAGCGGTCAGGGTTATCGGAAGTTTCTGCAGACATGTAAATGCAAATTTCCGATTCGGTATTATGATAGGATGCGGCGGTATGCTTCTCGGAGCTGAAGGTAAACCTGTTATTAAGAAAGCGGTAGAAAAATTGGATAATGCTTTTGCTGAAATAGCAAATGATATTCAAAATAATGATACAGAAAAGAAATACAACATTCTAGTAGAGACAATGAATTTCCCGGAATGGATTTTCAGGTTCCTGATGAATAAATTCGGGTGGGCTTCAAATGCCAAGAAAAATAGGCTGAAGAAAAAGGATCTATACAGAGGGCCGTATCTGTTATAAGCAATATTTTATTATCTGTTCTATTGCTACTGCTTTCTGGAGCTGCGGTTGTGGTTTCAATCAAATAATTAATCATTCCGAATATTATTATTTTTATTACATTTTTCGTGTTAACAATAATCGCGATCGCGAAAAAGCAGCTTGATTTCGGGTATTAAGAGCTGAAATCGGTCAACAAGATCATTGGAATAATTGCGATCATATTTGGTTTTTATTATCTTCACTGGGTTGATGAGCCGGTTTTTCTCAATGCTTTATTATATTCACCGCTTGGAATTGTCAACTGCCCAACAATGGTTGGATATTGCGACTTTCTCTGTTTTTTAAAAAAGCCAGGCAGCCTGTTCCTTGAATTTTGCACTGGCGCTATAACCGTGTATTTCGGATTTTTCGAGGTAATGCGATTTGGAGCATATAGTGATATCATATTGATCGTTGCGGGTATGTTTTTGATTATCAGGATGGCGTCAAAAATAGATTATGAGCGGTATTTTTACAGATAAAATTATTATGAATAATTATAACGCGTGTGGAGATAAAGCAAAATGAAAATGATGATTATATGTATTAAATTATCGTTCTTGCTACAGGGAATACTATTTGCCGGATCAGTTAATTATACTGTTTCCGGGAAAATAGATAATATAAAAAACAATGCGCCGGTATATATATTACTTACTGATGAAGAGACATCAAAAATGCCGTTTGCAGGCATAAGAAAAATAATTATTGATCCAGATGATAAAGCCTTAAAAAACGGATATGTTGAATTTATTTTTAAGAATATACCTCAGGGCGTTTACGGGATAAGGTGCTTTCAGGATATCAACGGGAACAGTAAACTTGATAAAGGTTTGTTCGGTCCTAAGGAGCCGTGGGGGTTGTCATGGAACATGAACAAAACATCAGGATGGCCGTCGTTTGAAAATTATTCCTTTCTGCTTAATGAAGACATCCCTAATTTGACAATAACATTAAAATAAAAGGAGAAAAGTAAATGGAATTGATCCCTGCGCATTCATTCGGAATTCAAAATGCCTGGTGGTTCTCGCTTATATACGGAATAGCAAGCCTTATAATAATATTCATTACTTCAAAAGAGCGTAGAAAACGTATTTTTACTTTTCCTAAATTCAACACAAAGATGGAAAAATTCTTAACCGGACTTGGGTTATTTATTTTTGCCAGAGGGTTGATTGTTTACACATTTATTATTCCTGTACAATTGATGGCATTAAATTTCATAATAGGTACAATTATTTATCTGATTGGAATGGCCTCATCAGTATTTGCAATATGGACTTTTTCAAAGGCTGAGTTGTCCGGACCTGTAACAAACGGTATCTTTAAAATAACAAGACATCCAATGCAGGTAATGGCTGTTGTTATGTGGATTGGCGTAGGGATAGCTTCATGGAACTGGATAATTATTGCCTGCGCTGTTCTTCTGGGTGTTATATCCCTTCCTGCCTTAAAGGCTCAGGAACGCTTCTGCATCGATAAATACGGGCTGGAATATCTGGATTATATAAAAAGAGTGCCGAGATATTTATTTATCTGATTTTATGGCTTTTATCACTTTTGATATCAGCATAAACGGTTTCATCTGAGACGCAGTCTGATTTACCGTCCCTGCAATGAAAAGGTCAAGGTCTTCAGAATAATACAGAAAAGAGCCTGTTGACCCGGAATGCCCCCATAAAGGCGGGAGTTTCATAAATACATTTATGAATCCCGGGAATTTAAAGTACATGGTTCCGTATCCATATTGCATCGGAAACTCCAGTTTATGCCAATCATGCATTGACTTAAGCGTGTCTTTTTTAACTATCTTTCCATTATTAAGTGCTTTTAAAAAAATAATCATCTCATTAACTGTGGAAATAATTCCACCATCCGCCCAGTATGTGCCGTTGTTGCGGATCTGACTGATATTTATATCACTATGAAATATGTCAGCCGGTGCGTTTGTCTTTACAATTTTTTCAGTTGGATGACCGGTAAGCCATGTATGTTTTAATCCTAGCGGATGAAAGATATATTGCTCGTATGCGATATGAAGCGGCTTTTTTGTTGCTGATTCAATTATCTTTCCTAAAAGCTGGAAATTCGTATCTGAATAGGAAGCTCCTTTCCCCGGATGGAAATTTGGTTTGAGTTCAGCCGCTCTTCTTATTGTATCTTCGACCGTCCACATCTTATCGGGTTCTTCAAGGAATAGTTCGAAAAAGCTTTTGCCGTTTTCCGGCTTCTCGGAGTAATAGTCTGGAACCCCCGAGGTGTGCGACAACAGTTGCCTGACAGTTATTTCATGAGAATAGTCCCTGCTCTCATACACGTGAATGCTGCGGATCAGTTTTTCCGGAAGATACTTTGATATTGGATCATCCAGTGAAAGCAATCCTTTTTCATGTAATATAAGAATTAGTGATGCAGTATACATTTTGGTTATGCTGGCAATACAGACAGGGGTGTCTTTACTCATGGGGGTTCCTTGCTGATCGGCAAAGCCTGCTGCGCCTGACCAGGAAAAAGAACCGTCACCTTTTGCAACTGATAATACGCAATTCCTTATCATTTTATCTTTATTTACTAATTCTGTGAGTATGTACTGCAATTCATCATCCTTATCAGCAAAGATTTGTTGTGCGCACGTTAATCGTAAAATAATTGTCGCAATTAAAACGATTATTATAAATAATAATATCCATACCCGTTTCATATTCAGATAAGCCTGTGTTTATAAATAATTTTACTTTAGTAATCCCTGGAAAATATTCCACATTGGTATTTTTTCCATATATTTTTTATATCGATCACCGAATTTTTTTATATTATAGCCTTTCTCATTTATTGCTGATAATCGGAAACATAAGACTGATAATAAGCCGATAATAAAAGCAGGTACTGACTGAAATACCAGAATTAGTGCAAGAGACCAGATAGCAAAGCCTAAAGTCATAGGTTGTCGTATGTAACCATAAATTCCGGTGTCAAGGAATATAGTACTTTCTGTAAAATCAGCACCTTTTGATTTACCTTTATGTTTTAATGCGATCATTGAACTGATGATGATAATAAACGATGGAATATACAGAATAAAGCCGGTTACACTGATCCATTTTATATTCAGATGATGCCATGCCCCGTTTATTCCTATGCATAGTTCGATTGTCAGCAGACTGAGAAACAAAGCCAGCCCGGTATGCATATAAACCTCGTTCGGTATTCTTTTTCGCAACCCATGAATAATTGATACCCCGTTGGCAATCCAGATTACGGCGCAAATTGCGATACAAATAAATATGCGTGTCATTGTATTTTCCTTTTTGGATTATAAAATAGACTTTTCTGATAGAAGCTTCCGGCTTTAATATAGATTTTAATTGAGAAAATCCAGTTTTACAAAAAGTCAAATAGATCAGATAAATCAAAATGATCATTGGATTGCATTAAAATTCAAGAAAAAATTTAATAATTTATAGCTCAGGCAAAGGCTGCATTCAAGATATTTTCATGGAAATATCAGATCCTATTCTGCTTTAATAAGATGAATAAAAAAATAAAAATACTATTGACGATTTTTATTTACTTAGTATATAGTAAGTAAAAAGGAGTTATAATTATGAATAGAAGGAATTTTTTTTATAAAGGTCATTTAATTCTATGGTTTGTTTTAACAATACTGACCGGAATTCTCGCAGGCTTTCTCTGCTCGCATAGCGTTATGCTCGGACGTTATTTTACCTGGCTGATCAATTCAGGTAATTACAGCGTATTTGTTGATACTTTTTCGGTTTTCAGGAAGGCAACACATGCCAATGTGCATTATAATCTTTTTTTGTGGGCTTCACTGATCATTGGATTTATATGGATGGTTCTATGTTTTATCCTTAGGAAAAACCGCATCGTCGGTATTATAGCCGGGTTATCGTCATTATGGGTAGGATTCGTTTTCTTTTCATCGGGCTTCGCGAAAGCTGAAGAAGCAGTATGCAGCGGAACTGCAGACGAAGCTTTAAAGAATTTCTTTGCAGCATGGAATCTTCCTCTGCATATTTCTTTTGCGGTTTTTTATTCCATATGCTTTTTTCTTCTGCTTCTTTCGGGTATAAGATGGTCAAAGAATAAATCTGATGTTTAAAAAATTGCATCGGTTGATTTTCGATTATTTGAAATTTTTTACAATTATTATTATAAAGGTATCAATTTGAGAAAGAAAAGAGACGCTGAAGGCACTAAATTTAAAATACTGAAATGCGCTGAAAAACTCTTTGCAGATAAAGGTTTTAACGGTACAAGCATTGCTATGATTTCAAAAGCAAGCAGCCTTTCCGATGGCTTGATTCTCTATCACTTTAAATCAAAAGAAAATCTTTACAAGCTTGTGATTGAGAGAATATCGGCTCATTATCTTGAAGTTGTTACCGGGCCGTTGGAAAAAGAGACATCCATTGAAGAAGCAATGAAAACATCATTAATCGGAGCTTTTAATTTCTGGAAAAATGATAAAACGTGCCAGCGGCTGAACCTGTGGGCTTACCTGGAAAACAAAGAGGATAAATCTGCAAATGAAGCCCGGTTAGTGGAAAAACTGGCTGCTTATTTTAAATCACTGCAGGGAAAAGGAATATTTTCCGCGGATATTCATCCTGTTGTATTTCTTACTATGATCATCGGCTCAATACAATTCTGGTTCAGGTATAAAAAGCATTTTCTTAAAATTTTAAACTTAAAACAAACGGGCGATGAATTTGATAATATGTTTTTAAATCAATTCGCCTTGATGCTGCAGAGTATAATATATAATAAAACGGAGAAGTGAATAATGGGATTACTGGAAAAATATATAAAGCAATGCAGAAAGCCGTCAGGCGGACTTGGCAGGTTTATAGGCAGAAGCATGAATTTCGGCCATTCCGGGATCAGGTGCTGGGGCATTGGTCATGTTTCAATTAAACCAGCCGGGTATATCCTTGATGTAGGATGCGGCGGAGGCAAGGCGGTCAGTGAACTTGCTTCATCTTGCCCGTATGGGAAAGTGTTCGGAATAGATTATTCTGAAGACATGGTAGAACTATCTAAGAAGGTGAACAGAAAATATATTGCAAAAGGTATTGTTGAAATTCTTCACGGAAGCGTTTCATCATTGCCGTTCAAAGACAATTTTTTCGATCTTGTTACCGCATTTGAAACTTACTATTTCTGGCCAGACCTGATCAACGACCTGAAAGAAATCAAACGTGTTTTGAAACCTGGAGGAAAATTATTACTGGTTAATGAAGTTTATAAAGATGATAAATTTGAAAAACGGAACAGCAAATGGGTCGAAATGCTCAATATGCACTATCATTCTCCAGGTGAATATAATGAGTTTTTAAAAAAAGCCGGATATCATATTGTTGAGATCAACAATAATCCTAAAAAGAACTGGATCGCGGCAGTAGCGCAGAAATGAAAAAGTAACAAGACTTATATTGAAATAAGGAGGAATAATATGAATAAAAGAAAACAGTTAATTATTGCTTTAGCTGTTTACATTGTATATGTCGGAATTATTTTATTATCAAACATCTTCATGAAAATCAGTGTTTCAGAAAATAATGAGACGTATAAATAGGAGGTTTTAAAGGAAAGATTACCAAAGTTTAAATCATTTGAATTTTAATTGATGAGTGCTGAATACAGAATGCTCGCTATCTTTCTGTTCGCTTTGTTTTATTTGATTATTGAGTCAGCCTCCAATCCTTATATGACCTAAAAAACACTTGACTCATTACTATCTGCTGTTGATAGTCATTTGTGTTACAAAATTACAAAAAATATTACTCATTCGGCTTTTTATAATGGTATTAATGAAAGCTGTTGAGTTTTTTTAAAAGATTAGTGTTACAAAAATTAAATTTATGTTACTATTGATTTATCAATAATTAAAAAATGTTTCCAATGGTTCAGAGTGAATTTCATATTATTGAAGCGCGCAGGGCTAATATTCGTCCCAAACTTTACCTATTGTTCGTATTGTTTTTTGCTCTTGTTATACTTATTGTTTTTGCAATTATTGTAGGCGCATATGAACTGAATTTAAAAACAATTATAAGGGCGTTAATCGGACTTGAAGAAGGCCATGCTGAAGTGATTGTCTGGGGCATTCGTATGCCGCGAATCACTGCAGCGATCATTACAGGATGCGGATTGGGGCTTGCGGGCATGGGAACCCAAAGCCTGCTCAGGAATCCACTTGCTTCTCCGTTCACTTTGGGAATAAGCCAGGGAGCAGCTTTCGGAGCTGCGCTTTCAATAGTGGCATTAGGTGCGGGCGCTATGCGCGGAAGCGCTCTCCGCACAGCGGACGCTGGCAGTTTTAATATATTCAATATTTATGCTGTAACATTCTTTGCTTTTTTAGGTTCAATTACTGCAACTGTTGTAATTTTACTTCTGGCCCGCATAAAAAAATTATCTCCGGAATCTATAATTCTGGCAGGAGTGGCTCTTTCATCCATTTTTACTTCCGGGACAATACTTATTCAGTATTTTGCCACTGAAACTGAGATCGCGAGCGTGGTGTTCTGGACATTCGGAGATGTAGCAAGGTCCAACTGGATAGAGATTGGCGTACTCAGCATTGTTACGCTGCTTGTACTGGCATATTTTATGTATAACAGGTGGAATCTAAATGCTGTAAGCGCGGGAGACGATACTGCAAAGGGGCTCGGTGTTGAGACCGGGCGTTTACGGCTTGCAGGTATGTTTTTAGCAGCTCTTGTGTCAGCCCTGGCAACCGCTTTTCATGGAGTAATCGCTTTTTTAGGCCTGCTTGCTCCGCACATTGCCCGTAGATTAACCGGGGCTGATCATGGCCTGCTTATACCTTATTCCTGTATAATCGGTTCAATCCTTCTCCTCGCTGCTGACACACTGGGCCGGATACTGATAGGATCAGGCAGCCTTCCTGTAGGTGTTTTAACATCATTCATGGGAGCTCCGCTTTTCCTTTATTTGCTGATGAAAGGACTAAATAAATGAAATTAAATGTAGCAGGAATAAAATTCAGTTATAATCATTTCCCTGTGCTCGACGATGTAAGCTTCAGTCTGGAACCGGGCCGCATATTGGGCGTACTTGGAGTGAATGGGGCAGGAAAAACTACTATACTTAAATGCCTTAACAGAATTTTAACTCCGGGCACAGGTTCGGTATACATAGACGGCAGGGAAGTGAGACACATGCACCGCAACGCGATTGCAAAGTATTTCGGCTATGTTCCGCAAAGATCGCCGGACAGTTTGCTCACTGTTTTCGATTCAGTGTTATTGGGACGTAGGCCATACATTAAATGGAATGCTACCAAAAAGGATCTTTTAATTGTTGAAGATATATTAAGGCAACTCGGATGCGCGCATTTGTCCCAGCGCGTAACGAGCGAACTTAGCGGAGGCGAACTCCAGAAAGTAATTATCGCGCGCGCCCTTGCCCAGGAACCTAAAGTCCTTCTTCTTGATGAGCCAACAAGCAGCCTTGATCTGAAAAACCAGCTTCAGGTTATGAACATCATTAAAAATGCAGTTCATAATTACAATCTTTCAGCTGTAGTTTCAATGCATGATATAAATCTTGCGCTGAGATTCGCGGATAGTTTTTTAATGCTCAAAGACGGGAATGTTAGGTTTCTATCCGGCAAATCGGAACTTTCACCTGATGTTATTGAAGAAGTATACGGTGTTAAAGTTATAATAAATCAGGTTAATGATTATCAGATTATTATACCTTATGAATGAGAATAAAAACAGGATTCGTTATGGCCCGTTCAGACTATTTAAAATTTTTTGCGGAATTCGGACAATGACATAAATGACTCAGACAGTCATCAATAATTTTAAATAGTCTGAACCGACGGTATAAAATGGATAGAATAATATTTATAATGGAGAATGATTTGAAAAAGAAATTTGCGAAAATTTTAATCTTTCTGTCCTTTTGTCTTATTGTTCTTGCAGCTTCTTTACAGGCAAAGGCAGATTTTGCTGTAACGGACATGACAGGCAGGATTGTAAGCTTCGAAAAAAATCCGGGCAGAATAATATCTATTTCACCCGGTACACTTCGCCTTATAATCTACCTTGAAGCAAAAGGTTATGTTGTGGGTGTAGAAGCTATAGAAAAACAAAATCCGGAAACAAGGCCTTACTGGTTTGCGAACAACGATCTTGGTTCGCTTCCTTCAATCGGCCCCGGCGGCCCGGCCTCTATAAATAAAGAACCTGATATTGAAAAAATACTCGCAGTCCGGCCGGATGTAATATTTATCAGCTATATGAACAGGGAAAATGCAGATAAGCTTCAGAAGAAAACAGGCATACCTGTTGTTGTTCTCAGCTATGGGCCGTTCGGTACATTTACAGACGAAGTATATGAATCTCTCCGCATTGCAGGTAAAATACTGAATAAAGAAGCGCGCGCAGATGCAGTTGTAAATTATATTGAAAACGCGCGCAAGGATCTGATATCCAGAATCAAGAGCCTTCCGGCAAGTCAAAAGCCGGTTTATATAGGAGGGATCGGATTCAAAGGCACACACGGGATTGTTAGCACTGAAACTAATTATGCTCCGTTTGATTGGGTCAGGGCCAATAATATTGCAAAGTCATTGGGAAAAGAAGGCCATATATTCACGGATAAAGAAAAGCTTCTCAGCCTGGATCCGGATATCATTTTTATTGACAGCGGCGGCAGTGGGAATATCCGCCAGGATTATTTGAAAAATCCTGATTTTTATAATGCATTAAAAGCTTTCAAAAACAGACAGGTATTTATCCTTCATTCCTATAACTGGTACATGACCAATCTCGGAACAGTGATCGCGGATGCTTATACAATCGGGAAAATTTTGTATCCTGACAGCTTTAGAGATATGGATCCAGCGAGAAAATCCGACGATGTTTATAAATTTCTTGTAGGCAAGCCTGTTTATAAAAATATGATCAAATCCTTTGGCAGTTTAGGCGGTACGCCTGATTATATTAAATAAATAATGTACGAAAAAAAGATAAAATATTTTGATGTCAATGTGGATTCTCGATGGTCTGCCATGCCTTACGGCCGTGAAGAGATGATCAAGCTCGACAGATTATTCGGGCATCTCGGTTCTCTTAAGGGGCAAAAGCTGCTTGAACCCGGGTGCGGTACCGGCAGGCTTACTGAAATACTGGCGGATCATGTCGGTGCTGACGGGCTTGTCGTTGCTCTGGACATCAGTCCTAAAATGGCAGAGGCTGCACTGGCAAGGACAGGCATGAGCCCGAATGTTAAGCTTTATACTGCAGCCCTTGAGGACTTTCCGGTTGATAATTACATGTTCGATAATATTATTTGTCATCAGGTGTTTCCCCACTTTGAAGACAAACAAAAAGCGCTCTCGCTTCTTTACAAATGTCTAAAAAAAGGAGGCAGGATAGCGGTATTCCATTTTATCAATATTTCACAGATCAATGACATTCACCGGAAAGCGGGCACTGCGGTGGAACAGGACTCAATGCCGGAAGAAAGTGAAATGCGGAAATTATTTGCCGGCACGGGATTGGATATTAAATTTATTCTAAATGACGATCTGGGATATTTTTTAAGTGCTGAAAAAATATAATTTAAAGTATGAATGAAAAATTTAGTGGTGAAAAAATTATTCTAAAACCCGTTGGGTATATAAGAAGCGATATAAAATCGCCAAGCTTAAAAGCGGGTAATGATGATATTAAATTGGATAAGGGACTGGAACTTGCGGCGCAGGAATCGAAGTATATCAAATCCCTGAAGTCTGAGATCTTAATCAATCCTGAATATGAGGGGATTCTCGACGGGCTGGAGGACTTTTCCCATGTCGTTGTGCTTTACTGGCCTCATCTTCTGCCGGCGTCCGGAAGAACGATTAAAAAAGTGCATCCGATCGGTCAGAAAAAATTTCCTCTTGTCGGTGTATTTTCCACATGCAGTCCGGCCAGACCGAACCCGGTGCTGGTCACTGTTGTCCGGATTAGAGAGATTAAGGGGAACAGCCTTATTGTACAGGGACTGGAAGCTGTTGACGGAAGCCCGGTCATTGATATCAAACCATTTACCAGAACATACTGCAATGCAGAAGATGTAAGGCTGGCTGACTGGATGGAACAGATAGAAAAAGCAATGTCTGACTTATAATTATTATTCTGCAGCAGTCTTTATATGGTCTGAAATTATCATTTTCTTGCTCATGTTCCAGTTAATATTACCATAATTATTTTGTTTTATGATATATCAAAAAAAGAGCAGTTTTATATTTACTCATTTTTTTCAAAATCCAATATAAAAATATTTTCATTGTCCATAGATATACGGACAAATGCTTCTTTAATGCCTGACAGCCTTTCATCGCATGCCCGTAATTTCGGAAAGTCGCTTTTTTGAATGAATGCCTGCAATAATTCAATTTTTTTTAAGAGAATATCCGGATCATCGTTTGTATTAAAGTACAATTCAGTTAAATAACTCAATTCGTTTTTTGCAGCAGTTTCAATACAATGTCCTCGTAAATGAAGTATCAGGGATAATTGTTCCATTACAGCGTTGCAATTATATATATAAATTATAATTAAATAATTTTAAAATGTACTATGTACTGCATTTTTAATAAATCGGAAATAAAGGTTCCGATTTTATTTTTTAGATTTAAATTGCTTTTTGTAATATCACGAAACATGGGATATTCATTCAGAATTTTTATTTTATTATCCCATAATTCAATATTTTTGGAATTTTTAAGCCCCCATCTCAAAAAGGACTTTTCGTCCATACCGCCGCTTTTAATAACCATTTTGTTTGCCATTTTAATATTAGATGTTGCGTCAAAAGCAATTTCGCTGCCTGGGAATAAATGTGCAATTTTTATAAAAAATTCTTTTATTTGAGATTCTTCAAAATAATAAAATACACCGGCTGCAATGAATAAAATATTATTTTTTTTTCCAAGTTTTTTTATCCATCCGTTATCAAAAAAAGAGCTTATAATAAATTTTCTTCTTTTAGTTTCTTTGATAAATTTTTTTCTAAGTTCAATAACATCCCGGAGATCCAGGTCATACCATGAGATATGACCATTATCGATGCGCTCGAATGTCGTATCCAGGCCGCAGCCGATATTTACTATAATTGCTTCAGGATGCTTTTTTATAAATTGTTTAATGATTTTGTCAAAGATAAGGCTGCGCGCTATCCATCCGATCTGGCTTATTTCGCTAATATTTTTAGTGATCGCTGAAAAATCATAGCTGATTTTATTTATTATTTCATTTGCTGTTTTATCTATTAATAAGGGCTGTTTCTTGTGATATTCAAAAGCGCGTCCCCATAAGGGGAGAAGAAGAGTTTTTTGTATGTTGCCAAGTTCTACGCGAATATTCTTTGTCATGATTGAACTCCTTGAATATACTAGTTGTTATAAGTATGAACAAAATTTTTATACTATCCATTTTCTCCGTATATTTCTTATGCTGAAATAAAATAATATAAAACAGGAGGCAACAAGCACAACGATATTTACTATAATCGACAGGGAATTGGTACCCGAAATCGAATATTTTACGACATCAACTCCGTATGTGATAGGTAAAATGTATGATAATGGCTGAATGAATATAGGAAGGCTTGAGACCGGGAAAAACAAACCGCAGAGAAAGATCATTGGGAACCTGTAAAAATTAGAATAGGTCTGAGCTTCAAAGACTTCCTTTGCGGAAACCGAAATAAAAAGCGCAAGAAGCGTTGAAATTACGGCTAAAAATAGTATTCCAATGAGTAAACCCGTCCAGTCGTTAACAGTTGCGTCGAAAAAAATCACTGCTATCAATACCGGTACAGAGCTGTTGAAAATTCCGAAAAGAATTGCACCTGTTGTCTTTGCCAGTATTAAAAGCTCCATACTGATAGGAGCAAGAAGCAGTCTTTCAAATGAACGCGCTTTTCTTTCAAAAGTAATTGTTACGGAAAGCATTGAAGTTGTACCGAACAGAACGGAAATCACGACTATTCCGGGGAAAGCCTCATTTATGTTAAAAGCGGTTTTGGATTTTACAAGCATCATAAGCATCCATGCGAAAGGGAAAATTATTCCCCAGCTTATATTGGGAGGCTTCAAATAATAATTTTTCATATCTTTTGCCAGGATATTCCAGAAAGCAATAAAGGATTTCATTTTTTTTCTTTTTCCTTTTTCATTAAGTCTATTTCAATGCCTGTCATTTTGACAAATGCGTCTTCCAGACTGGGCCTGATGAGTTTTGCTTCATATATAAGAATATTTTCAGAGGATAGATAATTTACAATCGGTGAAATATCAATTTTTTGAGGAGTCGTTATTTTAATAGTATTTTCATTTTTAAAAACGCATTCTATATGTGAAAATTCATGGTTAAGCTTTGTAAGTAAAACATTCTTTTCATAGGGAATCGACTCAAACGCGACTTCGATTATATTGGAATCCTGAGCGTCGTTTACAAGTTCTTCCACCGTGTTTATTTTTATGATATTGCCTTTGTTTATAAAAGCTACTCTGTTGCATAGACGTTCGGCTTCATCAATATAATGAGTCGTTAAAAATATGGTAGTACCTTTTTTGTTAAGCCGTTTAATCAGATTTCTTATCTGCCTTACACTTGCGACATCAATCCCTGCTGTAGGCTCGTCCAGAAATAATATCTCCGGATCATGAATAAGAGCAGCGGCAATTGTGAGTTTTCTCTTCATCCCTTTTGAGTATGCTCTGAACCTTTTATTCCGGACATCTGATAATTGAAATATTTCCAGTAATTCATCAGCTTTTTTTTCTCTTTCTTTTTTAGAAAGGCCGTAAAGCGAACCGCAAAAGCAGAGGTTGTCATAACCG
>JAFGSG010000061.1 GCA_016934735.1 Spirochaetota bacterium
CAGATTTTTTATTGTTTACTCAAATAAAAAACCTGATTTTTACCTTAATCAGTTCCCAATGGTTACATCAATATTTAATTATTAGAGATAACCATTAAGAATTTTTTTGAAATAATTACTTTACGTAATTCTAAAAACATAATTTTATGGAACATCGTAAATATTATTATAATATTTACAGTGATTGGGCTTTTAAAAAGATTAAATTAATAACCAATACAATAAGGTGCTGAAATGAAAGAACAAATCGTCTGGATAAATTTTGAAAAAATGGAAAAATTTATGATTGAAGTTTTCAAAAGAATCGGAGTGCCGGAAGATGACGCGAAGGTTTGCGCTGATGTACTTATAACGGCAGACAAACGCGGCATAGATTCGCACGGTGTAAACAGGCTTAAGCCGATTTATTATGACAGGATCAAGGCAGGGACCCAGAACCCGGTCACAAATTTTGAAATAGTAAAAGAAGGCCCCACTACCGCAGTAATCGACGGGCATAATGGGATGGGGCATGTTATCGCGAAACGCGCAATGCAGATGGCGATCGATAAAGCAAAAAAATTAGGGCTTGGCATGACTGCTGTAAGGAACTCGACCCATTACGGCATTGCAGGATATTACTCAATTATGGCAGCCAACGAAGGTATGATAGGTATTACAGGCACAAACGCAAGGCCCTCTGTTGCACCGACTTTCGGCGTGGAGAACATGCTGGGCACGAACCCGCTTACTTTCGGAATGCCGACAGACGAGGACTTTCCCTTTGTACTTGACTGCGCTACTTCTTTAACGCAGAGAGGCAAAGTTGAACTGTACGCGCGTGAAGGAAAGGACTGCCCTGCCGGATGGGTTATTGACAGTGACGGAAATACGAAGACCGACAGTGTTCAGATACTTGACGACCTTACTAAAGGCAAAGCTGCTCTTTCACCCCTCGGCGGCATTGGAGATGAGAACGCAGGATACAAGGGTTACGGGTATTCAACAGTAGTGGAGATAATGTCCGCGGCTTTGCAGGCAGGCAGCTTTCTGAAAATGCTTACAGGCATTCAGGATGGTAAAAAAGCGCCTATACTTCTGGGTCATTTCTTTATGGCAATAGATATCAACGCATTCGCAGGCCTTGATTCTTTTAAAAAGACAACCGGAGAAATATTAAGAGCGCTTCGAAATTCCAGGAAGATGAAAGGACAGGACAGAATATATACTGCGGGCGAAAAGGAATATCTAACATGGCTTGAGCGTAAGGATAAGGGAGTTCCTATTAACGAAGAACTTCAGAAGGAAGTCATCCAGATGAAAAACGAGCTTAAGCTTACTCAGTTCGATTTCGGATTTTAGCTATTCAAATGATATTTCGCTGATGCATGTATCATCATATTTGGATCCTTTGTATACGCTTTTAATTATCAGCACTCCGAAAAGATAACGGCCATACTCGCCCTGAAAGACGCTGTTGCCTTTTGAACGGTAGGTATCGCGCGATCTTCGCCAGAAATCCTTTGCATTCGTAAAATCTATGTCTATCTTTATACTCTGTTTATCCATTGTATCTTTTAACTCGAATGTTTTGGTATCATATAAATTCAATGCGTATTGACAGCAGTAATTTTCATCCACGCCTGTGTCAATACCGACATACAATGCTAATACAAATTTTTTTATCCTGTTATTTGCCAGAAACAGTTCCTTTGAAGATGCAAGGCCGTTTATTATGTTTATTTGTTTGGCGCCATATTTAAGTGCTGCGGAATGGCCGGGTGTCGGGATTGCAAAAATGATCTGAACATCAATGCCGGGGCCTTTGTCTCCTTCAGCCCATGCAGTCTTAATATCTCCGTCGAATAATTTGTTCGGCTCATACCTGTCGGGCTCTTTCGCACTTCCGGAAAGAGTCGACGTCGCGCCTGCTTTCTCGTGATCGCAGATTGTAAGAATCTCGCCTTTGATTAAATTGTATTTTCCTGTATCGGCACCGGCCATTGCGCAGACAAATAATAAAATTACCAGAAGCATTATTATTTTATTTTTCATTTTATTATCCTGTAAAATGTATTGAAAAACCTCACCGGCACTATTTAATATCCATTCTGAGCAATTTACAAGTATATTTTTAATGCAATTATTGTCATGTTGTATAACAAAAGAGACGGCTATGAAAAAAATTATTTATTCAATTCTTATATTTCTTATAATAAACAATAATGCTGTTAACAGCGGACCTGAGATTATTTTAGATTCCTCTCTTACTTACGAAGAAGCTGTTTTAAAAAATCTGAATCCCAAATGCCCCGCGTCGATTGCTAAAATGCAGGCATTGATCACGGTAAAATATTATTCTTTTGACAATAAGATACACCAGGGACAGATAGTCGCGGATAAAAGACTTGAGAAAGATATTAAAATAATTTTTAAATTAATGCTGGATATAAAATTCCCGGTCGCTTCTGTTATTCCCGTTTCTGATCCCAAATTCTCATGGGATGATGACAAAAGTATGGCAGCCAATAATACTTCAGGGTTCAATTACCGGGCCGTTAAAGGACAGAAAAATCTCTCCAGACACGCTTACGGTTTCGCTGTTGATATCAATCCAAAACTCAATCCGTTTATACGCAGCAGCAACATAAGCCCTCCGGGCGCTTCATACAATGCAAGCATGCCCGGAACTTTACATCCTGTAGTGAAAAAATTCAAGGCACTGGGATGGACATGGGGAGGAGACTGGGAAAGTCTTAAAGACTATCAGCATTTTGAAAAAGTGTTATAAAAAGGGCTTTATAAACAGAAGGGCGGGTTTAAAATCTGCCCTCTTAATATAAAAAGACATCCATTTATTTTACAAATTCTACCTGTCTCTGAATTCCGCGCCACACAAGATTCTGATTTATAAAAAAATGATGGAATACGGTGAAAATTATCTGAACCGTGATTTTCCTGATTAAAGGATTGCCGGGAAAGGCTTTGAACCACGATTTACTCGATTCAAGGATTACCAGGATTTCTGCAAACAAAGCATAACTACTGCCGCACACCAAACAGATAATCGAGCTCTTAAAAACACGCCAATCATGCTAATCCCTTAATCCTGCGAATCGTGGTTCAGACTACTGCGCCTCGTACGCGCCCATGTCTACTATGTCGTTTACAATGTGCGGATTGACCGAGATGTCCTTTGACCGATCAAATATCAGATAATAAAAAGCATAATATATTTAAAGCACGTATTACCAGTCAGCTCTTTTCGAACTTTTTATCAAAAATACATAAAAAATAAAAATATTGACGTATTATTTTTTTTGAATTACATTTTATCATATAAATAAGATTTACTCAGCAATTCAGTCCGCCTGTATGACGGGGACAAATAATAAATAATCTGGAGAATGCTATTTTCACCAGAAACTAATTAAAATTTATTTTTTAACAAGGAGTTATTTAATAATGCAGCTTTCAAATATCCAGCAGGAATTGTTAAAGATTTATTCTT
The DNA here is from genome assembly GCA_016934735.1 of Spirochaetota bacterium. GTDB lineage: Bacteria > Spirochaetota > UBA4802 > UBA4802 > JAFGDQ01 > JAFGSG01. Next base: position 3,491 of record JAFGSG010000061.1, read on the forward strand.
TTAATATTCCGGAACAGGATTTAAATGACATAAAAAAAATACTGGCCGAATATTTTGCCGATAAAGCAGTAAAAACAGCAAATGAAGCATGGAAAGAAAAAGGATTAACTCAAAAAGATATGGAAAAATGGCTGAATGAGGAATCTTAAGTTTGTACTCGATACAAATATCCTGCTCGTTTCAATCTCAGACGAATCTCAATTTCACTGGATTTTCAATAAAATTAAAAACAAAAAAATTGATTTGGTAATATCAAATGATATCCTTACCGAATATAATGAAATAATTTCCCAAAAATTTAATTTTTTCACTGCCGAATATGTCTGTGAATTTTTATCGCTTGCGTCAAATGTTCACAAAGTCACGCCGTATTTTTTCTGGAACTTAATTGATGCAGATAAAGATGACAATAAATTTGTCGATTGCGCCATTGCTTCAAATGCCGATTATATTGTTACTAATGACAAACACTTTGATGTTTTGAAGAATATTGAATTTCCAAAAATAAATATAATAAATTTTAATGAATTCACAGCTATTATTAAGTAAAGATCATTTTTTTCTCAGCGTTTTTTGAATTAGAGAAGCTTAGATGAAAGAAGTTAAATATTTGAACGAAGAAGATATAATTATAAAAGGAGTGAACGTACTGCTTAAAGAGCTCGGCCCTGTAGAAACAGGCAGATTTCTGAACATACAGAGGCAGAAAAGACTTGAATCCATAAAAAGACACAAGGAATGGCAGAAGAAACTCAAAAAAGATGAATTTTTAAAAGAGGTATTTTCCAGTTAATATATTATTATTTACTGTCTGAACCATGATTCGCAGGATTAAAAGATTACAGGGATTTCTGCAAACAACGCCCAACTGCCACTCGTACGCCAAGCCCCCTTAAACCCCCTTCCGGCTTCGCCGGTTGCGTCTCCGGAGAGGAGACGCCCCCCCCCCACCCGGAATCGCACCGATTATTCCCCCTGCTAAGGGGGAATGGCCGCGCTTCGCGGCCAAGGGGGTTACTACTGCCACTCGTAAGCGCCCATGTCGACTTCGCCGCCCACAACGCGTGGGTTGCCCGCAAGGTCGGTTGTGTATCCGGCAGGAAGAGCGGCATTGCTGCCCAGATTACGAACAATTGAAGACGGATATAAAAATGTAGCCTCACTTGAATTTATACTTACAAAGGGATCTCCAGAAGTGATGCAGTTTATACCGCTTGCTCCAGTTAATCCGCCGATGTAAAAACAATGATCGAGTATACTAGCGACGCTGCTATAAACATTATATCCGGAACCTCCTGAGGCGCTATTAGAATAGAATATTGAATTGTATATAGTGTTTGCAGTTGCAGAGTAAATCGCTCCACCATACTGTTGTGCATGATTCGAATAAAAAGTTAAATTTACTAGATTATGACTGGCTACCCCAATATAAATTGCTCCTCCATGTGCAGTCCCCGTAGTAGGCGCATTTAATGCACTATTGTTATGAAATATAGAATTTATTAATGTCGATGTACTACTTGTAGTAAGAGAAATAGCACCGCCATCACAATTATTGGTTATATTTGTACCGGCGTGATTAGTATTAAAAACACAAGCATTAACCGTTATTATTCCACCTGAGCATGAAATAGCTCCACCCCTATAAGCGGTGGATGAATTATTTATAAATTCAGAACTACTTACATTTAGTGAACCACTTGAAACATAAATTGCACCGCCACCATTAGTTGCTAAATTTGTATTAAATTCCGAATTATCAATCTGAACAATCGAACTAAAGTCAACTGTTATTGCCCCTCCCCATGAAGTTCCCCCAGTACCTTGGTTGTTATAAAAATCACAATTGGCAATATTCAGCTTTGTAGTTGCATCCGCTGTATAAATCGCGCCACCATAATTAGTTGCAGAATTTCCGGGGGAAGGGGGTATTGACCCGGCCAAACCAAAATAAGAACTCGATATAGTTATTTCTGAGCCAGTGTTTGCACAAATTGCTCCGCCACTAACTGCCGAATTACTTGTAAATCCTGAATTATTGCTGATAGCAACAGTAGAATTTCCGGCAGCATAAATCGCACCGCCATTGATTTCAGCATCATTATTAGTAAAAGTAGTATTAGTTATATTTAATGATGTACTTGTTATATACATTGCTCCGCCGCCATTTGAGCCTGCACTATAATTAGACGAATTAGCCGTGAAAGAGCAATTTGAAACTGATATGTTGCTATTTTGCGCATAAATTGCACCGCCGTTAGAGGAAGCTGATGAAGCTACGTTAGAATTAAAAGTTGTATTCACTATATTTAGTGAGGTGGCATTTGCATAAATTGCTCCGCCGTGAGCTGTTGCTGTATTCCCGGTAAAGGTACTTCCAGATATATTTACTGTAGCATTATTAATTGCATAAATAGCTCCACCGGAACCTGTGCTTGCTTCACACGTATCAAACAAGCATTGTGAAATGGTAACAGAACTATCATCCATGTTTAACGCCCCACCGTTGCCGTTATAAGTGACTTTATCAAATCTGCAATTATTAAATGCCGGGGAAGCTCCTAGGATTATTTCTATGTGATTTCCTTTTATTGTAAAGCAATCGATCAATATTGTTTTTCCCGCAGATGTATCATCGAATAGAATATTACCTGCGAGGGTTTGGCTTATTATTGTTATTTGATTATTATTACTTCTCTCATTTCGTCTCTTCTCGGTACCGTTAAATCCGCCGTATATTGAAACAGATTTGGCTATTGTTAATATGGCTGAAAGATTATACGTCCCTGCTTTCACCCATATTTCCTGCCCGGGTTGCGCTGCATCAACACCCTCTGCAATAGTCGGATACGCGTTTGCCCATCCGCGCCCGTCCGGAGCTGTTGCCGTGCTGTCAAAGGCAACGCACACCGGCACTGTTGCATTAAGCTCATCTAGCATTTCGTTGATAGTGTCCGAACAAGATAAGCCTGTTATTGTTAATAATATGATAATTGAAATTTTTTTCATTTTATAATCCTCCTTAAAACCTTACTCCAGCAAAAGGGCCGATAGACCAGTAAACGATATTCTCTGACTCTTCAAAAATATAACGATAATCTGCAGATATGCCCACAAACCACGGCGCAATGTCCCAGCGCACCGAAAGCCCCGCGCCTATAACAGGCTCATACGCCGTGTCTTTAACGGACTTCTTTGAAGATGAAGGAATATCAAAGTATGTGTAATTGGTTTGCACATAGCAAATGCCGAAATACAGCGCAGGTGAAATTCGCAGCGCCTTGAACGGATAGAAGGAGTACCCGGCTGAGAGAAGGGCAGGGGCGAGTACAATGCTTTCCAAGGAGTTTTCCGGCGCGGCAAAATCGCTTTTGCCTTTAAAATAAATGTACGAAAGTTCCAGTTTCAAATCCAGACCGCTGAGATAATAATTCGAAAGGCCGCCGCGCAGCGTGACGCCGTATCCATAGTCGACTAACTTGCCGAGATTCCCCATCGGCACAGCAAATACAGGCTGTATGGCAATATTGATCTCCGGACGCGGTCCGAAATAAAAAGGAGTATTGTCAACCGACTCAGTATTAAGATTGTCAATGCTTTTAATAAAAAAACGGTCAAACTTTTCTTTTAAAGATACAATATATTCAGTCTTTGTAGTAGTCACAAAAAGAGACGTCTTTCTATCATAAATCTTATATATCTTATATTCTTTAATTGTGCCGTCCGGGTCAACAGCAGCAGGCCATGTTAAAATAAAACTGCCGTCCGGCTTCTGCTCAACAAAGCTGTCTTTTGGCGGGAGAGGAGGAATATTCTTTGTAGTAAGCTTGATCTCATTGCTGGGGGGTGATTCGTAATTGTCGCGGTCAACGCTTTTTACAATAAAATAATATTCAGTATTGCTTTTAAGCCCTTTAATTGTTATCTCTTTATTCGAAGTATGGTCTATTTTTTCGTATTTGCCCCTTCTTCCCTCCCTAATATAAATATTATACACGCTAACAGGGTCATACGGCGGAAACCACGTAAGCTTTACCCATGTCATATCCGCCTGTCCCTGCAGCCCGGATGGATTTTTCTCAGCAACGAAGAGAACATCGCTTCTTTTCAGCGTGAACTCCTCGGGTGAATACAGCTCTTTTCTGCAAACGTAACTCGTCCTGTCCTCGTCCACAATATGCACAATAATGCTTGTGCCGTCGCGCTTCTGAATGTATACCTTTCCCATGTTAAGATCAGTATAAAGTATACGGATTATCTCCGAGCGCCTGAATTTTCTTGTTTCTTTCCCCACCCTTGCGGCTATCATATTAGCCTCATCTCTTATTATTGTACCCTGGATAATCTTTCCGTCCTTTAGAAAAATGTACTCAGCATAAATATCGCCAGTATAAAAAATACAAAAAACAAGTATTATAATAAATGCTGTTCTGCTTAAAATATTTTTTCTCATTCCGGTATCCGGTGCCTCCTTTACCTCGATTCAGTCTGTCTGATCTTTTTGGCATCAAGAGAGATAGTTCCCTCCGGGGTTATCATCCTGATTGTATTACCGCGCGACAGTATCGCTCCTCTGTAAACTTTTCCGGTGTACATCCTTACAATATCAATTCTCCCATATTCGGATCTTATCTCGTCAAGCGTCATTGCATTTTTTAAAACCTTATCAATTTCCTTATCAATGCGCTCGTCAGTCTCGCGTATTTTATCTCCTTCATTGACCAGGTCTTCGCTGCTGATCGAATCAATATTTTCAATCATAGCAGTCTCTTCAATCTTCTGCAGCACAAGCTTTTCTACTGAGTCAATTTTTCTAAGCGATATTTTTTCAGTAACAACAGCAGCCATTCCTGCATCCGAATCTTTTTCATCTCCGGACTCCAGCTGTTTTATATTAACCCGTCCCTCGGTTACCGCGACATTAGTAACATTGTTATTATACTCAGTTAAAAAAACAGTACCGCGCACAGACGCAACAGTCGTAGGAGTTTTAATATTATACTGTTCATCTTTTTTCAGTTTTGACAGTTTCGACAGGACTGTGCCATTGGTAAGATTCAGTTCGTTCCTGCCTAACTCGGTAATTGATTTTATCTCCAGTCTGGATTCAGCTTCCACCCTGAACATGAGCCTGGTTCCCATTTGGACAAGCATGTACGATTGCCCGCCTGTAGTAATAATATCTCCGTCTTTTAATATTTCACGCATTTCAGCTTTCAGTATGTCTGCCCCACGCTGTATTGTCACATCGCCGAGCACAAACGAAACAATCGCGGCTTCATTTACCTGCTTTTTGCTGCATGATATGATGCCCGAGAGAATAACTGCCATTATTCCCGTGCATAGAATCATTTTTTTTCTTAATGTTTTCATATTGTCCTTCCTTGTAATATTATAGTTCATTTTTTTCTCATACTAATTATCCAATAATACCCTTACTTTTACATCTTTCATCGGTATCTTTTTAATACCGTCAACAGTTACCATTGTGTAATACTCTTCTACTGATAACACAACTCCAGTATATTCCCGTCCGTCAAAAAGATATACAATTTCAAGCCTTCCGTACATCTTTTTTATTTCCTCATTGGAATTAAATTTAACCTGCAGCTGAGGTTCTGCCGCTTTTTTAGGAGCTTCCTGTTTATTAACTGCGGGTTTTACAGCAGGCTCAGGCTTTTTATCTATAACAGCTTTATCAGCATTTGCATTTGTACTATTATATTTCATAAGAAATAATCCTGCTAATACAAACAACAAAGCCAGAATAAAGCTGATTATACTTATATGTTTTAATTTTTTTTTCATGTTTTTACCTCCAGACTTCACCCACCTTCCAGTCGACTATAAACGGTCATCCATGACCATAGTCCACACTAAGGCTTTCTGCCTGTCGCCTCTCCCTAAAGGAGAAAAGGCTTAAGGGGATGAGATCTTATTTTATTATCCTCACATACTTCACATCTTTTGCCGGGATCTTCTTAATGCCGTCTACAGTAATAAAAGAATAAATGCCTCCTCTTGAAATAATCGCTCCGGTATATCTTTTACCATTATATAGCTGAATCTCTTCAAGCCTGCCGTATTTACGCTTTATATCATCCAGTGTATCAATTTTAATATCTTCCTCTGCTCCTTCACTTTCTCCGTCCATTACAATGACCGCTTCCCGGAACTTTTCCATTTCTCTTTCGCTTGTATTCATTATATGTTCCATGTATTCCACCCTTCCGAATCTCTGAAGAATTATTTTTTCCGCTGCTTCGGAATCTTTCATTTCAAAGCCGTATCCGAAAATCACTGCGGCCTTTCCTTCGTCAACCAGTGTTGTTTCTCCGCTCTTTAAATTTTCAGCCTGCACAGAGCCTTTGAGAACTGCAACCCTGGTTCTTTCACTTTCGTACGTCACGCTGAACTGCGTTCCTGTAACGAAAACAACTGCGTTAGGCGTACTTACACTGAATTTCTCATCTCTTTCCAGGTCCTGAACATTGCACAAAACTGTTCCGTTACGAAGATATATCGACTTTGCTTTTAAATCAATTTCAGCAGTCCCCGAACTCTCGGGCATGATGCGCACCAGGGTCTTCTTTTCCATCTGGAATACCATTGTTCCGTCTGCGCCTGTAACAATCTCGTCATTTGTGATCAGCCTGTATTTTTCTTTTATTGCAGGCAGCTCTTTATTATCCCTTAAAATTTTCGCGTCGCCTTTAGCTAAAAGAACAAAGCCTTTCTGGTATTCCTGAACTCCGATCCCGGTCAGCGCAACGATGAACTGTGATACTCTGTTGTAATTATAAACAACTGCCAGATACGATGAAATTATTATTATGATTGAAAAGGCTGCAGCAGCTGCAAATGCCCTTGCTCCGCCTGCAAGGCCTGCCCTGAATCCCAGCCTGTTAAGCAGTTCGCTGAAATACACTGCTGCAGATACAAACGCGGAATCATATTTTTCAATTTTTATTATTTGTACTAATGTCTTCCTTTTTGACTTTAAAATTTTCCGTCTTGTAAAATACGGAATGGGCAATGCCAACTTATATTTTATCAGTATTTTTTCCAGTCTTCCTGATTCTCTCATAGCAGGTCTCCCAGTTCCTTAATTCCCTTTTCACGGAGTCGGGACATTATCTTTTCACAAATCCTGTTGTACCTGTACCTGGTCTGCTTGTAATTTAGCTTCAAATGCCTGGCTGCTTCGACTATACTGTATCTGTAAACCGCTATAAGATTAAAAATCGAAGCATCGGAACCGTCTTCTTCACCGCTTTCATCACATACTTCCTCTATTATCTGCGAAATAATAACACGCGCTTCCTTAAAGCCGTTTATATAGCCCATGCTTATATCATTAAAAAGCGAATCGATATCTTCATCATTCCTGTTCTTCTGCTTATAAAAATCAATTACAACGATCCGCAGGCAGCCCAGAATCCACTTTCTGGGGTTCTCTATCTCCTGCATCTTTCCGTAAAATCTCAGAAAAACCTCCTGACAGATATCTTCAGCATCGTGGTAATTGTTCACCTTGGAGAATACAATGCTGAATACCAGCGAATAATACGAATTATAAAGCCTGTTGAAGTTTTCAACCTTTGGATCAGCAAGCGAACCTGAAAGTTTCAATTTAAGCACCTTTGCTTTTCGAATTTATAGTAGAAAATTCGCAGGGAAATTCCCCAAAAATTTTTAAAAAAAATAATTATTTTGCAGATAAGCAGGTCTCTATTCCGGTGTAGTCTAAAACACAAATATTGCAGATTATTAATTTGTAAATCAACTATATATTAAATTTGAATTTAATTTTTTTTATAGCACGTTTTCTACGAAAAAATATTTTATCCTGAAACAAAATTGGTTGCAATTTACAGCCTATTTATAAAAATTTTGCTTAGTCAGCAGGCAGCATTATAAAAAAATTCAGACGCCAAGACCTGTTTAAACCTTTGAACAGATTTTCGTCAGGGATGCGGCAGAACTTCTGAGCTTTTAAATCAGGAATAAATTTAACAGCCGCGCTTGTACCAGCTGCAATTCTTAAATTCAAGCTATTCTTTATAACGATTTGTTCTTTCACGGATCGATATTAAACCCTGTTTGAATTACAGCAAAATATCATGGAGGAAAAATTATGAAGGCTTTAGTGACTTATTATTCAGAAACCGGAAACACGAAAAAACTCGCGCAGGCCATATATGACGGCCTTACTATCAACAAGGAAATAAAACCGGTACAGGAGGTAGAAAATACTGAAGGATATGATATTATTTTCTACGGTTTCCCGGTTCAGGCTCACAGTGTTCCGCCGAAAGCCATGAATTTTATTGAGCGCCTGCCCAGGGGGCAGAAAACAGCCTTCTTCTCAACTCACGGGTCCCTGCGCGGAGGCATGCTGCCCAAACAGGCATTCGAGCATGCGCTGAGCCTTGCCATTAATGCTAACGTACTGGGGCATTTCGGCTGCCGCGGCCAGGTTAAAGCAGCACTTCTTGAAGCGCTTATAAAAAAACCGGAACACAAAGCATGGGCAGAGGAGGCCAGCAGCGCTTCCGGGCATCCGGATGAGCATGATCTGGCTGACGGTAAAATTTTTGCTGCTGAAATAATTGCTAAAATGAAATGATATTATTAATACCTGTGTGTTAACTGTGAGAGCAGCTATCAGGTATTTTTTATTGCTGTAGACTATCTCTACATAAACAGAATGCCACAGTGACATATGATATCCCTGTGGCATTCTGTTGGGGAAAACATACTAATTTAAATTATATAGGTGCCTTTGATCAAAATATACTATATCATTTAAATTTTTATTTACTATTACCCTAAAATTCCCAGCAAAAGAACCATTACAAATAACGCTACTGTTTCAACTACACCTACAACCATAATATAATTGCCGAAACCCTTTCCTGTTTCAGCCAGCGCATCGCAGCCGTTCGCACCTGCTCTTCCCTGAAACAGTGCAGACATGCCTATGCCTATACCTCCGAAAATACCTGCTGCCAGCCTGACTGTAGGATCAGCAGCAGATGCGGCCATTACCGCGTTCATGAGTATCATGCCGTATATTGTCTGTGAAAGAGGAGCTCCGACAAAGACGAGCAGCAGGAACGGAGCCGGTTTGTTCTGTATAAAACACTTTTTCCATGCTCCAATCGCAGCCATCCCGGCTATACCGGTACCGGCGGCTGAGCCGCACGCAGCAAGAGCAAGCGCTGAAGCAGTTCCTAAAAATTCATAATTCATTTTTTTCTCCTTTTAATTTAAGCATATTTTAATTATTCAAGATAAGCGGCAAGGCCGCTGAAAAAAAACGAGTTTATAATACCTTTTTAAAAGGCTTATACGTATATCCGGACCATTCCATATTGAGATGGCCTGAAAATTCAAGCATGTTCAGCCTTACGCCGTGAACAATAAGCGACATAGCGCTTAGTGTAATGTTAAGACCATGGCCTATAAATAGTATTAAAACAGAACCGATTACCGCGAAAACTCCTGAACCGAGCGACATTGCCATTGAATTAAAACTTTTCGCCACTTCCAAAGCAGCCAGTCCAACTGCAAAAAGCCTCACGTAAGAAACAATATCGGAAAAAAAACTTATGCTGTTAAGCGCTATGACAAGCAGATTCGCTGAACTGTCCAGAATCCCTTTAAAAAATCTGCCTTTCTGTTCTGAAAAAATAAAAATCAGAATCAGACCGGCGCATATAAACCAGACAGTAAACGGATTCAACTCAAAACTTAATACAAGATTGCGGGTCAGGAAAAACAATCCCCATATCAGAGAAATCTTTCCTATCTCCGAGTATGATTTTAATGCCGGGAATATCCTGAAAAAATTAAGCAAATGAGCAACACTCAGATGAATCGCGCCTACAAAAAAGCATATATTCATTATTATGATGTCGGTTCCGCTGTCCGGTCCCGCAAAACTTGATATAGAAGGAATAATCATCCATGATAAAGCCCGGGTTTTGGAAAGAGCTTCAACACCGAACCATGTCCCTGTTATGGCGCCCCAAACAATCGTGGTAATGCTCGTAATAAACAAAAGCAGAAACAGCTCAAATGATACTTTTTTAAACTTGATCCTGCCGATTATGGTGAGGATAAGAAACAGAATGCCGTATCCGGCATCTCCAATAATCAATGCCCAGAAAAAGCTGAAAAAGATCAGAAACCACAGGCTTATATCAAATTCCTTATACCCGGGTATTGTACCGAGCAGTTTGAAAACTGGAGATATTGCTCTTAAGAATTTCGGATTTTCAACCAGCGTAGGTACAGGATCGTCACCGGAAGGGTCGGTTATCATTAATCCCCAGCCGTTTTTCGAAGCTGCAGCCTTAACAGTATCAACATGATTTTCAGGAATATATCCTGTTATATATGCGACCTTTTCTTCTCTGCTCATTGTCGAAACTGCGTGTTCAAATTCCAGAGCCTGGTCAATCTCTGCAATGGCATATCTAAGATTATTTTTATGCACACTCAGTTTTTCCAGTTCCTTTTGAATTGATTCGATCTCCTTAGTCTTGTCTGCACGCTGAAGCTCCAGTTGAGATAAAGATACTTCCGGCAATGATATATGCTCGTATGGAAAGGAGGCATTATTTTCATCAGTAAATACAGCAGCCAGCCTGATTGTTGTCTTGGTTCTACTGAGGATAAATATCTTTATATCTCCGGGAATATTACTGAACTGGACTGCATTCAATTCATAAAGCCGTATATCTATTCCTCTTTCTTTTAACATTTTTAAATCATTAAAATTAAAATCGCCCCAGGGCGACAGTTTATGGATTTCGCGGTCAATAAGTAAAATTTCTTCGCCGCATGCAAATTGTCTGGACCCAAGATCATGAATAATATGCGCGGTTTCCATTATACTGTCTGTAGTAGCGGGACTCTGCTTAATGTATTCTGTTTCAGTATCAGGCAATACTGAAATGGCGTTTTCCAGGATCAGCCTTTTTTATGAATTTCCGTTATTCTTTCATTTACCTCTGAGGTTAGATTAAGATGCATTACGCCGGTATCTCTTAATTGCTTCATGGATTCTTCAATTTCAGAATCCAGAACCACAAGGGATGTCTTTTTCATCTTTACGATCATGATTGTACCTGAACGATTTTATTTTTTGCTATTTTACCGCGCACAACAGCAGCAGTCTGCTGATCTCCCATGTATATTTGAATTACTCTGATATTGCGTTTAGCTTCAGGGATCTTTACTTTCTCAAAAAGATTCACGCGTTGAGAAGTGATCCTCAGTTCGTCTTTTAAGAGTTCCATCTGCTTTTCAAATACTTTCAGTTCCGCGATAATTCTGTAAATCTTTATCAACTCTTTGACAGCTCTGTCAACCCAGAGAGGCGTAAAAAACAGGTCATAGGAAATTACTTCAAATTCAGCATCTCTGAATATCGGGATGTCAATACCGGCCACATTGCCTGTATCAGTTATTACACTTTTAAATTTAATAAAGTGTTCAATTCCGGTCTCCTCCCCGAACACATCGACCCATTTTAAAACTTCCTGTTCAATATTCTTCTGTGCTGTAAGCCTTTCCATGTGTCTGGCTTCAATTGTCTGTATCTCAAACTGAAGCTGCTGTTTTTTTAATAACAGTGTCGGAAGGTATCTGTTAAAACGCTTGAGGTCATCTTTCTGACGCTTAAGTTCATTTTTAGTTAGCTTTAGTTTACTCATGCAATTTGTTCTCTAAAACGTCTTTATTGTTTAGGCCAGTATTGATCTGTAAGTCCGGTTCTCATACCGGTTTCTTCAGGAGTAAAACAGGCTGCCAGTATCTCCCATCCCTTATCCAGGGCCTTTTCTAAGGGAATATTTACCGAAAGAGCCATCAATTCTTTCTCAAAAAGTTCCCCGTATTTTAAAAGCTTTTCGTCCCAATCCGACATCCGGAATCCCATGGATTTCTTATCCAGAGTCTCTTTAAAAGATGCATATAATTTTATCATACCGTCCATTAAAGGCCTGTGATCGTCTCTTGTTTTCCCATTCACCAGCTGTTTGAGTCTTGAAAGGGACCCGAAAGGCTCAATCCTTCCGTTTCTAAGGTAAAACTGCCCTTCGGTAATATATCCTGTATTATCAGGCACAGGGTGTGTTACATCATCACCTGGCATTGTTGTAACAGCAAGTATTGTTATGGAACCCTGGCCTTCAAAGTCTACAGCCTTCTCGTATCTTGCAGCCAGTTTGCTGTACAGATCGCCAGGATAACCGCGGTTCGAAGGAACCTGATCCATGGTGATGGCGATTTCCTTCATTGCATCAGAAAAATTTGTCATATCCGATATTAAAACAAGAACTTTCTTTCCTTTTAATGCGAACTTTTCCGCAACAGCAAGGCATATATCAGGCACCATGAGACATTCCACCACCGGATCCGAAGCTGTGTGCACAAAAAATATTGCCCTGCTCAAAGAACCGCCCTGCTCAAGTCTTTCCTTAAAGAAGAGATAGTCATCATACTTTAAGCCGCATCCGCCGAGAATGATAAGATCGACTTCCGCCTGCATTGCAATCCTGGCCAGCAGTTCATTGTATGGCTCCCCCGAAATTGAAAAAATCGGGAGTTTCTGGGATTCAACAAGCGAGTTGAAAACATCTATCATCGGGATCCCTGTACGTATCATATTTCTGGGTATTATTCTTTTAGCGGGATTGACTGACGGGCCTCCTATCTCGATAAGATTCTCTGTCAATTCAGGGCCGTTATCGCGAGGATTGCCCCTGCCGTTAAAAATGCGTCCTAAAAGATTATCGGAGAACGAAACCATCATGGGCCTGGAAAGGAAGCGTACTTCGTCACCGGTTGATACCCCTCTGCCTCCGGCAAAAACCTGCAATGAAACTTTATCTTCATAAAGCAGTATTACTTCAGCAAGAGATTTCCCGTGCGCGGATGTTATTTCCGCAAGCTCGCCGTACTTTATACCGTCTGCACGTACTGTTACGACATTTCCTTTAATCTCTTCTATTCTGTTATATATCTTTTGCATCTTTTTCCCCTGATTTTCAAAATATATATTATACTAAGCTATTTAATTTTTCATTAATCTCTTCAACCGATTCCATGCTCTTGCTTGCAAGCATATCCATTATTTCAGTTTCTCCCTTTTTAAATTCATCGGAATCAATATGGCTTCCGTTCCAGTCCAGAAATTTCTGCCTCATTTGATTAAAATATGAACGGGCTTCATCTTTATGCGTTAATTTTAACTCAGCTAATAAAATCAGAAGTAATTTATCAAAAACATACTTCTGCCTGTCTTTCGTAGTAGACGCGTCAACCTGATCAAAAGCGTTCTGCTGTAAATAAACAGAGTCAAGGAACTCGCCTTTAAGATAATTAATGAAATCATCTATGCTTGTGCCTTCTTCTCCGACAACCTTCATCATCTGGGACACTTCCTCGCTCCTGAACAGCACCTGCCTTGCGTATTCCGCCTTTTCCACATTTACACTGCCGCTGTATTTACTCCAGCTTTCCAGGGGATGAATTGCAGGATACCTCCTTGCGTCCGAACGCTCCCTTGACAAGCCGTGAAAAGCACCGACAACCTTTAACGTGGCCTGTGTCACAGGTTCTTCGAAATTTCCGCCTGCAGGGCTTACAGTACCTCCTATCGTGACAGATCCTATGCTGCCGTCTATATTTTTCACAATGCCTGCCCTCTCGTAAAAAGCGGCGATTACAGACTCAAGATATGCCGGAAACGCCTCTTCTCCGGGAATTTCCTCAAGACGGCCAGACATCTCTCTCATAGCCTGAGCCCATCTTGACGTGGAATCAGCCAGCAGTAATACTTTAAGCCCCATTTGCCTGTAATACTCTGCAATGGTAACACCAGTATAAACAGACGCTTCGCGTGCCGCAACAGGCATAGAACTTGTGTTACAGATAATAACTGTTCTTTCCATAAGCGACTTCCCTGTCCTGGGATCGGTTAATTCCGGAAACTCTTTTAATGTATCCACAACCTCGCCCGCACGCTCACCGCACGCGGCGATTATTACTATATCCACGTCAGCATAACGGCTGGTCAGTTGCTGTAATACGGTTTTTCCGGCTCCGAACGGCCCGGGGATGCAATATGTGCCGCCAGCGGCTACAGGAAATAAAGTGTCGATTATCCTGATCTGGGTAACAAGCGGTTCTACAGGCTTCATTCTTTCTTTATAAACATTTATGGCTTTTTTAACCGGCCATTGAAAAATCATTGAAACAGGAATAAGATCGCCATTCTCGTCTTCAAGTTCAGCTATCTGCTGTTTTACGTTATACTCACCTTTAGAGACAATTGACCTGACCTTATAAGTGCCGTAAAGATCAAACGGCACCATAATCTTATGCTCAAATATTCCTTCAGGAACCGAGCCCAGGGTTTGGCCGCGAACAACAATATCACCGGTTTTTGCAGCCGGCGAAAATATCCATCTGGTTTCATTTGATATTGGATCTAAATATACTCCTCTATCAAGAAAGAATCCGCATTTCTCAGCAAGCTGAGGAAGAGGATTCTGCAGGCCGTCAAATATCTGCCCAAGAAGGCCTGGACCCACGACAACTGAAAGAAGATTGCCTGTAAATTCCACGCTGTCTCCGACGCCCACACCTTTAATGATCTCGAAAACCTGCATCTCAGCTCTATTGCCCTTAATGCGTATTACTTCAGATTTTAAACGTTTTTCATCCAAAATCACGTAAGCGACTTCGTTTAATAAAACATTGCCGTCAAATTCTACAGTTACAAGATTGCCGTTTACGCCTACTACTCGCCCGGTGGTTGCCATTTTATTTCTCTCCAATTTTTAACATAAGGGAACCTCTAAAAATCAGAGTTTTTATTGGTTCTCCAAATAAAAAACCTGATTTTACCTTGATTTGTTCCCAATGGTTACATCAATATTTAATTATTAGAGGGAACCATAATTAAATTGATACAACAGGTAATTCCAGTAATTGACTGAACTTTCGGGTTCCCTTTTCTTTATTCAGCGATTGTTTTCTCCAGAGTATCTGCAACTTTATATAATAAACCAGCAGCTTAATCTCATCAAAATGATGACCTACCTCTATTTCATCAAGATAAGACCATCTTTCCAAATTTAAAATATCTTCCGCATTCAGAGGCGAATCACTCTCGTACGCTTCGCTTATAAACCTGTAATTTAACAAAGTTCCCTGATCCTCTCTTAAATATTTCTCAGGGGGTTCATTTTTATTCTCCGCCCTTAAAACAACAAGATTGTTCCTTAAATTTTTTTCCCACGCCAGCCAATTATTCAATATTTTATTATTGGTCCTTGCCAGCTCCAGATTATCGAACGCGGCAGACTTGATCAGCTTAAGATGCTCAGGCTTAAGATTATTTTCGCATGTTTCAAGAAATTGTTCAACAGTGGGGATCTTCTCCATATCATAATCCAGATGCGGCAGCGATGCAACTGCAAAATAGTATTGAGACATTCTATTTCTCCGATCCGGCTTTTGTAATAATATCTGCCAATACAGGATTAAGATACTGAACAAGGTTTTCAGCTATTGCCGCGTCGGTAAAATCATAGTATGAATCCCCGTCTTTTTCAGAGATCCTGAATCCTGATTTAATCGCCGGATGAATTTTAATTGTTACTCCGTTTTTCAGCTCGCCGGATAATTTACCGAGTAAACTCTGCTGAAGTTTTGCACTGTCTTCTTTTGACATTAATATATCAAGGCCTTTGCCTTTCCCCGCCCATTCCCTGATAACGGCCGGAATTAGTTCTCCGGTAAGTCCGCCGGCAAGAGCGCCTGTTACTTCCCGCTTTATTAATGAATCAAATATGGAAATTATTTTCCCCCTTATTGCAAGGATCAGATCACGTCCTGCCTGTTTAAGCGCTTCCCTGCCCGCATTTTCGAAATGCTGTTGTTCGGTTTTTGCTTTTGAGATTATTTCTGAAGCTTCTTTCTTTGCCTTTTCAATTATCTGGGAAGCCTGCGTGTTCGCATTATTAATTATTTCATCCGCTTTCTTTTCAGCTTCTGCAACGCCTTCTGTTTTTATTTTTTCTATAAGTTCTTTTAGCTGTACTTCCATTTTGACCTCTTTATAATATGATTATTATGAATGGATATAAATCATTATTCGACTGGTTTGACTTTATTATTAATAATTAAACTGTTGTTTTTATTCGTATAAATTAAAAACTTAAAGCTATAATAAAATTTAAATTCAGGAAATTTAATTATACCTGATTTTTTTAAATAGTCAATAAAAGAATTATTTATGACATTAAAAAATTTAGCATCGACATCTGCATAAATATTAAAACAGGATACCTTTCCGACATCGATTTTTTAAATGCATGGCATAAAACTCAAATCAAAGAAGTACATAATAATAATGATTAAGACAGGCAGAAATTATAAAGTTACAAATTTTATTAAAATTTAAAGCAGTAAATTAATATCCATATATTCATTCAGAATTAATAGTTGCTGTTTATTTAATATTTAATATTCCTTTTTCATTAAAATTCAGCTTCAATGCTTCTTTTCTGATTTTGTCAGGAAGTTTCACCATCGAATATCCGGTTAGCGAGTAATCACCTTTGCCGTTCCTGAAAGCTTTCAGTATTGCTTTGCCTAGCCGCTTTGAACTGAAATCATTGTTCACTCTGAGTATATACTCGCCCTGTTTGTTTTGAATATTTTTTGTGTAACCATCGACCAGTTTGCTTGTATTAATATTAAAATTATAATTAAGATCCTTAAAATATAAATTAGCTTTTGTTTTATTTTTCATTATAATATCAAAATTCACTTTAAGTTTTAAATCAAGTTCCGAAGGATCAATAATCTTCGCTGTATCTTTACCGTCTATAAGCGCTTCAAACATCTTCTTCACTGAATCTGCATTAAGATTCTTTTTTGCTGAAAGTTTTAATGCAGTTTCAATATCCCTTTTTGTCGGTTTTATTACATTAAAGTTTGCAATATGTATTTCAGGTTTAATAGTCGGAACAAGTTTGTTCAGCTTAAATTTAAATGTAACATCTTCTGCAAGGCTCTGAACCGATTTAGGCAGAGGAAGCACAATTACCATGTCAATCAGGCAGTCCAGAGAATCCTTATTTTTATAATCCTTAACAATACCGGCCATATCAGCATATTTTACATTCACAAAAATACGCGTAATCTCTGTACCTTTTGGTTTAATCTTTAATCTGTTGGTTTCAGCATTAAAAAACTGCTTATTCTCTACAAAAAATACGGTTTTTACAGTACTAAGCTTCAGTTTAACCGGATATGGATTTGTGATAGCAACATCAAAAAGAAAGGTTATGTCAGATAAACTGATAGAACTTATGTCAAATTTTGCGATCTCTGCAGACGGCCTGGGTATGCTGAATCCAGCAATCCGATCCGGCACCTCGAATGCATAAGAATTGTATGACAATAAAGATAAAAATAATATTATAAAAAGAAAGGGAATATATTTCATATTAATTAATTTTACCATTGTTGAGCTACTAATGATAGTTATTTATTTAATCTTTCCTTTTCTGGATAAATATGTCTGTCCTTTTTCGAAGTCAATCAAATTATAAATTAAATAACAGATGACCGGCCTGAAATACCAAAAAAAAATCAATTAATATTTGAATTATTTTTTTTCTTATGCTACAATAATTTATTCGTGTTAAAAAAAACAAAAAAATTGTATGCTTAAATGCATAATCAACCGCCGGTAATTAATAAAGCCGCTGAAAATTGCATTGGAAGGCAGCCTTACATGAAAAAAAAATTATCCGAATCCAGCAGAAATGTTT
This sequence comes from Spirochaetota bacterium, assembly GCA_016934735.1. GTDB lineage: Bacteria > Spirochaetota > UBA4802 > UBA4802 > JAFGDQ01 > JAFGSG01. The sequence continues at coordinate 21,355 of JAFGSG010000061.1, forward strand.
TCCGAACGTTTATCAAATTTAAAAATCACGGGATAAATATACAGAATAATTTTTATAAAACAAAAAAAGTTCGTGCAGGTTTCAGTAATAATACAAACCGGTTAAATAGGACTATTCCGCATTCCATAAATAACATTTCGCAGCAAATTGTTTCAAAACAAAAAATACAACAAATGTGTAATGAAGTCAGTATACAGGCAAATATTCTTGCTTCTGCCAATAAGGAGCTTGAATCATTCTCATATTCCATTTCGCACGATCTTCGCGCCCCGCTCAGGGCAATCGACGGTTATACTCAGATTCTTATTGAAGATTACTGTCAGATCCTTGATGAAGAAGGCGAACGGCTTTGTAGAATTATCAGCTCGGAATCAATAAAAATGACAAAGCTTATTGATAATATACTCACGTTTTCCCGTCTGAACCGTTCACCAATTCAAATTCTGCCTATTGATATGAAAGCTCTTGCAGCAGCAGTATTTCATGAACTTATGGCCGGCAATGATCCTAAAAAAATTGAATTCAAAATCGAGACAATGCCTATTGCCAGCGGCGATTTTTCCCTGATCCAGCAGGTTTGGAAAAATCTTATTTCAAATGCCATAAAATTTTCATCAAAAAATGCTCATCCTGTTATAGAAATAAAATCATATAAAGAGGGAAAGGATGTAATATATTATGTACGTGACAATGGTGTGGGTTTTAATATGCAGTTTTATGATAAACTTTTCACTGTATTCGAACGCCTTCACAGCATTAAAGATTTCAACGGTACGGGTATGGGCCTGGCTATTGTGCAGCGCATTATTCACCGCCATGCTGGCAAAGTCTGGGCAGAAAGCAAAATCAACGATGGCGCGACTTTTTATTTCTCTTTGCCGCTAATAGAAATATGATTATAATTATTATAATTTATGGAGGATAAAAATGGCTATGGTAGACCCGGTTGATGTATTGCTTATTGAGGATAATCCGCAGGACGCGGAGCTGACGTTAAGGGCGTTCAAAAAAAATAACCTTGCAAATAATATTTTTGTCATTGAAGACGGCGCGGACGCTGTTGATTTCCTATTCTGCAAAGGTCAATATTCGACCAGAGAAATTTTGCCTCATCCTAAAATCATTCTTCTGGATCTCAAGCTTCCGAAAATAGGCGGCCTCGAAATATTGAAAATGATAAAATCGGATCAGAGAACAAAATCAATTCCTGTTGTAATTGTAACGTCTTCAATGGAAGACCCGGACATAAAAACAGCATATGAGATGGGAGCAAACAGCTATGTGGTTAAACCGGTAGGATTTGATTCATTTATTGAATCAATAAAAAAACTGGGATTCTACTGGCTGCTTGTAAACAAGCCTCCAAAGTAAGATTACACATCTGATATCCGCTAACCTTATTCAAGCACGCTTCGGATTTGCTTTGCCAAATCGCTGATACTGAACGGCTTCTGGATAAAGTTCGCTCCTTCTATAAACGCCCCTCTTTTCACCATCGTATCAAAGGTGTATCCGGAAATAAAAATTGTTTTTATACCAGCAATTTTTTCCTCTATCTTTTTCTTCAACTCATTGCCGTTCATTTCCGGCATAATAACATCAGTAAGCAGAAGATCAATTGATGTATTACAGGTATCGCATATTGAAAGCGCTTCTATCGGCCCTGCTGCAGAAATAATATTATAGCCAATTGCCTTTAACATCTGTGTTATCATGGTTCTCAGCATTTCCTCGTCTTCAACAAGAAGTATGGTCCCATTTGCCGTATGGATCTTTTCCTCTTCCATTTTTTCCTCAATTTTTTGAGAAATATTGTACATGGGAATAAAAATATTAAATATTGATCCTCTGCCTGGTTCGCTCCCAACGTTTATACAGCCTCCATTTTGTTTCACATTTCCATAAACAGTAGCAAGGCCCAGTCCAGTCCCCTTTCCTGTTTCCTTTGTTGTAAAAAACGGTTCGAAAATATGTAAGAGTGTATCATTATCCATACCTGTTCCATTGTCTTCTACCGACAGCTTCACATATTGACCCGGCGTGCAGTCCGGGTGCTCCCGGCAATAAAATTCATCAAGAGATGCATTCGCAGTTGTTATTATGAGACGCCCTCCTTGCGGCATTGCGTCTCTCGCATTTACTACGAGATTCATAAGAATCTGTTCCATCTGAGTCGGATCGAACTTTATATTCCAGAGATCATCGGCAAGCAAAAAATCAATTTTAATATCTTCTCCAATAAGGCGTATAAATGATTTTTGAGTCGATTCTAATATATTATTAAGATTCATAGATCTTGGAGAAATTATCTGGTTTCTTGAAAACGCCAGAAGCTGTCTTGTAATATCGCGTGAACGTAAAGCAGCTTTTTCAATTTCCAGAATATTATTATAAACAGGGTTATCCTCCGTCAGATCGGATTTAATTAGTTCCGAATATCCGATAATAACGCTAAGCATATTGTTAAAGTCATGCGCAACACCGCCTGCAAGCCTTCCGACTGATTCAAGCCTCTGCGCCTGCGCAAGCTGTCTCTCAAGTATAATCTTTTCTTCTTCAGCCGATTTCCTTTCAGTGATATCATCCGCAACACCGATTATTCTGGCAAGAGAACCATCTTTATTCAGAATCGGGCTTGCTTTTGTTCTTATCCATTTTAATTTTTTCTGTGAATCAATTATACGGAATTGAATATCAACAGGAACCGGATTTGGATTTTTCAGACATTCAATAACAGTTTTAATTTCCTCGCGATCATCATCGTATATTGTCAGCAACCATGAAGACGGATTTTTAAAAATATCCTCGCGGTTTATTATCCATATTGATTCAAATGCAGGGCTCAAGTAAGCTATTCTACCATTGCCCTCTTCGATTTCGTAAACAAAAAAAACAGAGCTTAAATTCTCTGCAAGCTCCTTTAATCTTTCCTCCGTTTTCCGTAATTCTTTTTCAGCTTTAAGTTTAAGGGAAACTGTCTGCTTTTCCTCAAGAGTATGAAGAACAGCCTGCCCGAGTCTTTTTATATGCTCTTTAATAACATAATCTCTTGCCCCTGCCTTCATGCATGCAACAGCAGTATCTTCGTTAGTCGCTGCAGTGAGTATAATTACCGGAGTCTCCGGCACCAGCTCCATAGCCAGCTTAAGGGCCATGATGCCGTTAAAAGCGGGCATCTGATAATCGGAAATTATTATATCCGGTTTAAACGATGTGAGCGCGTTTAAAAAATCCTCGCGCGTATCTACGCATATAAACTCGCTCAGAAGCGACTTGCTTATTTCACGCTGAGCCAGTTCAGCATCGGTATGGACATCTTCAACAAGAAGAATGCGGGTTTTTCTTTCCATGTAATTATCCAGAAAATTTTCATTTATTATAACAATACTTTTTATTATTTTTCAAGTTTAATTTCATTTATTCGCTTAAATATATAGCAATTAAATTTATAACTCTATTTTTTATTTTAACAATTATTGACAATAATTTACTTAAAGTATATTTTTATACTGGTAATCGGCAGATATTTCTTTTTTTTATTAATTGATGGATTAAAAAATAATTTTTTAAACTACAGGGTTATTGTAATGGAAAACAAATCTGTAATTAAAATATTGCTTTCTGTATCTTTTTTCTGTTTATTAGTTTTATCCTGCTCCCCCGAAGGCGTGTCCAAAGTCACCATCACAATCGATCTCGGATTGCAGAACAAAGCAGCTTTTAACGCTCCCGAAAGTTCGTCAATTATCGATCGCGTGCTGCGCTTCTTTGCTAAGGACGCCGAAGCACAATCTGCGCCCAATAACCTTACTTCTCTTACACTCAACATTACCGGCGACGGAATGGATAAGATCACGCTCGGCTACACACCACCTTTACCGTCGACCATTACTGTTGAAGTCCCGGCTGGAGACTCACGTACGTTCGAAATACTCGCTTATACGCCAAGCGCTACTTTACGAGGCGTTGCAACGCGCAACCTCTCCGGAGGAGCAACTGTGGCCATTCCTATTCAGATGGCGCTTTATGAAACGAAAATAGTGATTCCGGATTTTCGTAATAATAGAGTTGTTCAGATAAATGAATCAGATACCTGGTCAAGAGACGATGTGGGATTCTTAGAAAAAAATGGAGATAATTACCCTTTGACAACAACAATTGATCCGTATGACATTGATTTTGATAATTCCGGGAAGATATATATTGCAAATTATACTGTTAACCATAATATTTTATTATTAAATTCATTCGATGAAACTGAGACATTTATTCGATTAATACCCGATATTTATGAGCCTGGAGAAGGATACTGCACGTCTATTGGAATTGACAGGAAAAATTCTTACATATACGCTTCCGATGGAATAAATCTTTACAGATGGAACCTTGATGGGACTAATTACTATGCATTAACAATATCTGGAATAACGGGCATTTCAGGAATAGATGTCAGTAATAATGGATTGCTTTATTTAACAGGTAATTCCGGTACCACATCTTATGTACCAACTGTTTTTAAGTATGATCCAACCGAACAAATCATTACAGGAACATATACAACTAATCTTACAGAACCATGGGATGTTATTGTAAAAAATGGTTATCTGTATATTGCCGATTATGGAGAATGGAGTCCAAATAAGATTGTTCAGTTAAGTCTTGATTTAAATTATATTAATGAATTATTATACATGCCAGGAACAGAAAACACTCTTCTTGGCCCGCATAGATTTGTAGCTATAATAAATAAAAAATTCTATGTTATTGATGAAAACGAAAATGATGGGCCCAGCGAAAATGAGAGAATTGTTGCTTTTGATGACTTTAATAGTGCATGGGATTCATTTATCCCGTCAATAGCACAGGGTTATTTCCAATTTTATGGCACCTGCTAACACTTGAAAATAATCTATTATACATCCGGTATCACCGGCTGGGGAAGAGTAGTAAGAGGTATTTCTGTTGCAAACGCATTAAAGAGGAAAGGAATCAATGGCGATTTTACTATTATAAGCAGTATCCAGCCAGTATTTCAATTCGAAGAAATAAATCACATAGTAATTCCATTTGAGCATGAGAACATACTGTTTGGCAAAGAATGCAGAAACTCTGTCCTTTATAAAACTCTAAAAAAATTAAAACCAGATGTCATATTATTTGATTTAATTTGGTACATGACATACAACTTTATTCAGGATTTTGATTGTAAAAAAATTCTTTTATGCCGTCAAGTTTCCGACCAATATTTCTCAATTCCTCTACCGGGTCAAAAATTAGTATTTAACCCCAATCACTTTGATATAATTTTTGCAACCGAACCTTTTAAAAGCGTCATTAATATGCAGCAGTTAAATCCAATTATAGTAAGAAATAAAGACGAGATTTATTCGCATGACATTGCTTTGCAAAAGTTAGGAATTAAAAATAATAAGCCAATATGTCTTCTTGCGTATAACGGTGAGCCAGGTGAATATAAAGCAATCAAAAAAAAATATTCCTATCTTGAAGAAGCGGAATATCAAATGCTGTATTCCACAAATTATTCCGGTAAGAGCTACTTCCCGATAGCCGATTATTTTAACGCGTTTGACTTTATTATTAGCGGCGCTGGCTATAATGCATTCTGGGAAATTATCTACTTCAACAAAGAAGCGGTGTTCGAACCAGTACCAAGGCACTTCGAGGATCAGTACTGGCGTGTGCAGAACTGCCAAGAATACTACTTCGAAGAAAACGGTGCAGACCAGCTTGTGGATGTTATTTTGAAATTATAATCCTCGTCGACAGTCCAGTTACATTAATCATAGTCTTTTTACATCTACAGTTTAAATTTTTTAATTTAATTATTAAATTCAATTTGACTTTTAGTCATTTTATATTTCGTATCAATCATGCCTAATACAAACAATTCAAACATATACTTTTCATGCATAAGTCTTCGGACAATCAATAAATTATGCAGCGAGGTTATATATGAACAATAAAAAAATTAATATCGCTGAAGCTGATAAAATCTCCATTTGGGTGCTGACTGACAATTATTACGATGCACTGCGGCCTGACGGCCGATTCATGACCAGATTCCGCACTATACCCGGTAAGTATATACATGCGGAGCACGGGCTTGCCTATTATCTGGAAACGGTTATTGATGGAAAAACAAGCGGCTGTATGTTCGATTACGGCCTGGATCCTAATGGCGTGATGAACAATATAGATGTTCTAGGCCTGGATCTAGGAAAAGCAAGTGCCTTTGGCTTAAGCCACGGGCATTTTGACCACTGGACTGCCGCTGTAAGCATATTAAAGAAAAATAAGTCTAAGATAGCTGAAGGAACTCCGTTTTATGTGGGAGAAGAGACATTTCTTCACAGATATGCAGTGCGTCCTGGCGGCAATGACCTTATGGATATCGGTCAGCTGAAAAAAGAAGATATTGAGAACATTGGACTTAAAGTAATTGAAATCAAGACACCCACGCAGTTGATACCAAGTGCATATTTAACAGGAAATATTGACCGGATTACACCATATGAAAAAGTTCCACCGAGCCTTCTTGTCAAACGAGGGGACAAGCCGGAGCCGGATGATTTCCGCGGAGAACAGGCATTATTTTTTGTTTTAAAAGGCAAAGGACTCGTAGTCCTTTCCGGATGCGCGCATGCCGGTATTGTTAATACAGTCAGACATGCTCAGCAAGTAGCAGGCATTGAAAAAGTATATGCAATCCTTGGAGGATTTCACCTGATTAATGCGAAACCGGATATCATTGAGAAGACTATATCCGATATAAAAGCAATAAAACCGGATTATATCGCACCTACACACTGCACTGGTTTCGAGGCAACCGTATCCTTTAGCAGGGAGATGCCCGGAGAATTCAATCTGAATACTGCTGGAACGAACTATACTTTTACAGCTTAAAACCAATGAGGGAAAATACAGCACAGTCTTTGCTGATTCCAAAAATTTAAATCATTTTTCCCTGATCCCATCCAGAACCAGTTCGCTTACCTGATCAGCGAATTGCATTAGATCGTATTTCTCACCTGCGAGAAGCCATCTTGTTACTACATGCTCCAACGTCCCAAGAAGCATGTGTCGCGCGCAGTATATATCCGCATTTTTTCTGATAATTCCTTTCTCCTGACCTTCCTTAAGAATATGAATTATCTTTTTGCCTAAGGTTTTAAAACTTTTATAGCATCTGGATTTTACAAAGTCTGAATTAACCCTCATTTCAAGCATAAGGCTCCTCACATAGTCAGGGTTGCTTTTGAAATAATAGAAATAAAACCATACTAATTTTCTGATCTTATCTTCCGTATCATCAGTGTGTTCAATTTGATGGTCAATCTGGCTGCAAAAGTCTTTTGTTCTTTCCAAACCTATTGTAAAAAACAGATCCTGTTTGTTTTTAAAGTATTGATAAATTGTGCCTTCTGCAATGCCCGCTTTGCGGGCGATCTCGGATATATTTGCATTTTGATAGCTCGCTTTGCCAAATACCTCTATGGCAGCCTGCATGATCTCCTGCTTCCGGAGTTTCTTCCTGGACACAAATTACCTCTTCATTTTAATTCTATCTGCGAATAAATCAAATCCCCTTTATGCATTTATCTTCATGCGGTTTTTAATATCCTCCCTAAGAACTTTTTTATCCAGTTTGCCTACCTTGGTAAGAGGCATCTCATCAATAAATTCTATTCTTTCCGGAAGCTGCTGTAATGATGCTCCGCCCTTTTTTAAAAATTCAATGATCTCTTCAAACGTAAGCTTTGCTCCGGACTTTAATACAACATAAGCGCAGATGCGTTCGCCCAGTACGGTATCAGGCATACCTATTACCGCCGCCTCGCGGATAGCCGCATGTGCAATCACCCGCTTTTCAATCTCAAGGGCGCTGATCTTCTCACCGCCCCTATTGATTATATCCTTAATTCTTCCGGTAATAGTGATGTTTCCTGACCGGTCTTTTTTTGCTTTGTCTCCTGTTTTAAAAAATCCGTCCGGAGTGAAAATCTGAGCGTTTTCCTCTGAAGATTTAAAATATCCGGTAAAAATACCAGGGCCCTTTGACACAAGCTCTCCTTCTGTACCTGACGGAACTTCATTGCCTTGTTCATCGACAATTAAAATTTTATCATATGGGCAGGCCGGCCTTCCAACACTATTGCAAATTATATCAATGCTGTCCCCTGGCCTTGTAGCCATATTAGTCCCTTCTGAAGAACCGAACCCGTTAATAAATGTACATTTGAGTTTTTCAAGTGCCATGCGGACAAATTCCGGACTACTCGGAGCTCCGCCTATCGATAATTTTTTCAGCGAGCTTAGATCATATTTATCAAGATTTTCCATGTTGACAACACGGGTAATAAGGGCAGGCACTGAAGGAATTGCCGTAACCTGTTCCTTCTGTATCCATTCGCATATATCTTCAGGGCTTGTGGAATCGAGGAGAACAAGTTTTGCAAAATTCAACAAGGCTGCTCCGATTCCCCAGTGCATTGCCATGCTGTGCCCAACAGGCGTAACTACCATCAGTGTATCATTGCTCGTGATCTCCCACAGCCTTGAATGATATTCTATGTTTGTTATGTAACTATTGTGGGTTCTGACGCTTGCCTTTGGCAGGCCTGTGGTGCCCCCGGTCGGCATAATATGAGAAACCACGTCAGGATCAGGTCTCCTGTCATCTATTTTTTTTATATTAGCCTGAGTCAGTTCAGACTTTTCTATCATTTCTTCAATAGTGGGATATTTATTATTTTTTTCCGCTCGCGCAAATATTACGTTTTTAATCTGGGGGTTTTCTTTTATAACAGCATCGATTATTGGCTGATAATTAATCTTTCCGTACTGTGCAGGTAAAATCCATGCTGTAGGCTTCGTTAATGCACAAAGATGATTAATCTCAGACTGATTATGCCGGGGAATAAGCAGAACAGTGAGAGCGCCTATCTTCTGCATCGCAAAAAATGATATGATATATTCATGCCAGTTTGGGAACTGAAGAAGAACCCATTCGCGCGGTTTAATTCCTGCAGATATAAGGCTAACAGCGAACCGGTTAACTTTGTCTTTTATCTCGGAATATGTCCACCTGCCTGCTCCGTCAACAAGACCGATCTTATCCGGATATATGTCCGCGGCCTTATCGAGCAGGTCGCCCCATGTCATTCCAAGCCACCATCGCCTGTTGTTATACTTGTCCCTGTCTTCCTTAGTATACTCGGTGAATCCTTCTACTGCCATATTATTTTTCCCCCGTTCAATGCATTATCACTTAAAAAATTTCCGGCTTCTATTCAAATCCATGATGCCGGCAATTAATTCTTATAGCATGTCTGCGAAATCTTACGAGAAAACAAATGAAACAGTAAAAATGAATGACATTCAAATAAAATTGAATAACGTTCATTTTGTCAATTACTATTTAACTAATAGCATGACCCAAAACCTATTTTAAATTATAAAACAATTTATTTGCAACGATTACTTAACGCAGGACATATAATAAAAATAAGCATTTAAATTTGAATAATCTGTATATGAAAAGGACTGTATTTTTAAAGCACACTAATAGTTTTCATCTTTCTTAAAATCAACCTTGTTGAATTTAATTTTAATAACAATATTGACAATAGTTCGATAAATGTATACTTTTGTACTGTAAAATATTTTATAACCAGCACGCGATGTTTTACAAAATTTATTTTATCACGTTTTATTTGAAATATTTTATTCCCTCATGAGGAAATAATAAGATATAGTTGCTTAAAATAATCCGAGGTATAGCTATGAAAAAAAATTCAGTCTATGTAATAGCACTTTTAGCTTTAGTATTCTGCTTTTCTCTCACCTGCTCCCCAGAAGGCACCTCTAAAGTCACAATTACAATTGATCTCGGAACGCATAACAAGTCCGCTTCCAATGCACCAGAAAGCTCAATCATAGACCGCGTATTGCGCTTCTTTGCTAAGAACGCTGAAGCAGCACCGCCTTCGCATATAAACTCCATTACGCTCAATGTCACCGGCGACGGCATGGATACAATAACGAAGAGCTATGCATCGCCTTCAATACCGGATACTATTACTCTTGAAATACCGGCAGGCGATTCCCGCACCTTCGAACTGCTCGCATATACAGCAAGCGCAACTTTACGAGGCGTTACTACACGCAACTTAACAAGCGGAGCAACTGTTACGATACCGATTCAGATGGGAGTATACGAAACGAAAATAATTTTCCCAAATCCAGATATTGACGGTGGGTCACCATCAATTATTCAACTTGATTCAATCGATGACTCAGTTGTTGAATATATTGTATATGCTGATTTAACCTCTGTCCTTTCTACAGTTTTTCGCCCATGGGATATTGATTATGATAATCAAGGTAGAATATATTTTGCAAATAATGGTTATTCGAGCTATGACCCTTATGTAATTAGAATTCATGATTTTACAAATATAAATCCAGAAAGAATATCACAAGATCCAGTTAATGTTGGTATTAAATGTGTTGCAATTGACAGATCTCGAAATAACCTTTATTTTTCAAATGGCAGCAACTTACAAAGAGTAGACCTTTCTACAGCAACATTTCCAGACAGTGGTACATCTGTAAATCTGTCTAATATATCTGGTACCCCGGCGATTATTGCACTTAGTGTAGATGACACAGGTATGCTTTATATCGCTGATTCTCAATCAGGAAGTCATCAAGTATTAAAATTAAATCCGAATGATGGTGCAATTATAAACAGCTATTCTACTAACATCAATTTCGACCTCAACGTCTCCGGCCCAACTTATACATATGGGGCATTAAAAATAAATAATAATAATTTATATATCGCAAATTTTGGAGGTGCTGATAATTATATACTTTTACAATTAAATCTAAATCTTTCACTTATAACTAATTATGGAATCAGATATACCACGCCACCGGATACGACACGAGGAGTCTTTTATGGCCCGCATTTCTTTTGTGGTATAAGAAATGACAAATTTTACATTTTGGATGAAATAGGGGAAGGAGGCTCTGCATATGACAAATTAATCGCTATGGACGATATGAATGGGACTAATTGGACAGTCAATGAGTCATTTAGTTTCTTTTTTGATTGCTAGTTCATGAAAATCGTCTATTATACATCCGGCACATCTGGTGTCGGAAGACTTGTTCATGGGGGAGCCATCTTTAATGCATTAAAACGTAAAGATACTAATCCTGATTTTACAATTTTAAGCAGTTGCCCTCCTGAGCGCGCCCGAATATTAAATAAAATAAATATTCCTCACATTGAAATTCCTAAAGAGTCCGAATTTGAACTTCTTTCAAATGAATTTCAAAATACACTTCTTTATCAAAGGATCTTAGAATTAAAACCTGACGTCCTGATTATTGACAGAATGTGGTTTACACTCTATAAAATAATAGAAGAGTTTACCTGTAAAAAAATATTTATCTGCTCACAGGTAATTGATAAATTTTTCAAAATAAATCTGAAAAATTCGCCATTAGCTTTTAAACCTGATCAATATGACAAAATTATATCTATTGAGCCTTTTAAAAGTCCTATTCAAATGGAATTAGTAAATCCGCTGATAATAAAAAATAAAAATGAAATTATGAGTAAAGATGAAGCGCGCACATTGCTTGGAGTAAACAATGATAAAAAAACAGTCTTTGTAGGAGTAAATTTCAAGGAAGGGTATCTTGATGAATTTAAAAGCAGGTACTCATATCTTGAAAATGAAAACTACAACTTAATTTATTCAACAAATATTAATGGCGAAGGAATCTTTCCGGTTGCTGATTATTATAATGCCATTGATTTGCTAATATGTTCGGCAACGTATAACTTTTTCTGGGAAACACGATATTTCAATAAGAAAGCATATTTTGAAACAGTGCCTGTAAATTTCTGCAATCAGGAAAAACGACTTAATGAATGCTATGATTATACTTTTTCAGAAAACGGTGCAGATCAGTTGGCAGATATTTTATTGAATTTATAAATTTATTCCCAAAGCTTTAATGAAATACCTAAATATTTTTCCAATTTCCTGTTATGTTCGCTGAAATATTCTTTTAATTTATTAATTATTTTTACATCAATAATAGACAAATCAACATCATTCGAGAATATTTTCTTTTCTAAAGAATCCGGAATGAATTCATTATTAACACCAATAAACTTATAAAGACTTTGTATTTCGTCTATCCTTCCTATAAACTTTTCCATTATTAAAATTTTAAAATAATCTTTTTTAAAATAATTACTGTAAAGATCAATAAAATCTAAATAATGCCCGCGCTTTATATAATCAAAAGGCGAAATATAAAACTTGGTTCTATCATAATCAGGTGCAGGAAAATTTTCAAGAAACACCTGTTCTTTAGTCCTTGTCTCGTAGCCGTTGCCTTTGGTAAAATAATAATTCGATAAAGCCCTGTAAACAGGATTGCGGAGTATCATTACAATTTTTGCATAAGGGAACCATTGGGAGATTCGTTTTGCTGCTTTTTCATGTTCGCAATAATGGACTGTCTTTTCCCCAAGCCATTTTTCATTTGAGCAATGCGAAAAAAATTTTTTATTGTAATTTTCAGTTCCTTTTGAAAACTCTTCATCATTTAAAAAAAATTTCGGTTCAGGAAGAATAGGCTTTGCTATGCAGATTTCAGGATGTTCGTCTAAAATCGTTGCTAGATACGTTGTGCCGCTTCTCATTGCGCCGATAATAAAAAATCTGCCCGGTCTTTTCATAAATATTAAGCTCTATCGTTAAAATATTCTCTGAAAGATGAAACAACATATTGAATCATCTCTTCAGTAATCCCCGGATGAACTCCAATCCAGAAACAGTCCCTCATTAGTTTATCCGTATAATCCAGATTTCCATAAACACTGCACTTAACTTTTAAGTAAGCCGGTTGTTTGAGGATGTTGCCCGCGAATAATACCCTAGTAGCTATCTTTTTGTTATTTAAAAACAGCATCAAATCCTTACGTATAATGCTTTTATCCTTAATTATAATAGGAAGGCCGAAAAACACAGGATCTGCTTTATCACTTATTTGGGGAAGTTCAATATGATCTGAAAACTCAGCTAATTTATCCTTATATAGCGCAAAATTCCTTTTTCTTTTTTCATTAAACTGGTTTAGCCTTTCAATCTGAATAATACCCATTGACGCCTGAAGCTCAAGTGGTTTCATATTATATCCTATTTGTGAAAAAACATACCTGTGATCATAATCAATATTTTCTATCTGATAATTAAAACGATTACCACATTTCCCCGAAATTCCAAGTATGCCTTCTGTGCAGGTGCAGTCACGTCCCCAATCTCTCAGTTTTCTGATTATTAAGTCTAATTCCTTATATTCTGTACACACTGCTCCGCCTTCGCCGGTTGTTATTCCATGAGCAGGATAGAAACTGAATGTCGAAGCCAGTCCAAATGTCCCACAATACCTCCCTAAATATTTTGAACCAAGTGCTCCGCATGCATCTTCGATAATAAAAAGATTATGTTTATTCGCTATTTCGCAAATTTCATCAATACGTACCGGATTTCCCATCATATGAGTTAAAAAGATTCCCTTTGTTTTATCGTTTATTGCAGAAATAATATTCTCAGGTATAATATTCAGTGTTTTATCAACATCTACAAGAGCAGGAGTGAACCCGAGCTGAACGATAGGATTAAAAGTTGCAGGGAAAGTAAGTGCAGGTGTAATAATTTCTCCGCTGGATATGCCGGTATATTTTTTAATACCCTCAAGCGAAAGCAGATTGGCAGAAGAACCGGAATTGACAAATACAGTACAGGATGTATTTAGATAAGCCGAAAATTTTTGTTCGAATTCCTTACCTTTTACAGACAAGCCCAGCCACCCGTCAAGAAGACTTTGGATTACTGCATTTATTTCCCTGTGATCAACAAGAGCAATTCCTGTTGTTACAGGTGTTTCACCGGGAATAAAATGAAGGGATTTGTACTTATATATTTCTTCGATAAGCTGAAAAATTTTTTCTTTATTTCTTTTTATTTCATCCATTAGAAAAAGTAATTCCTTTTTTATCAATTTCCTGTAAAATTAATTTTATACACTTGTCAATTCCCAGTATCTCAGTATCAACAATGAAATCATAATTTTCAGGTTCTTCAAATAATGAAGATATTCCAGTGAAGTTCTTTATTTTCCCCTCCCTTGCAAGTCTGTACATACCTTTAATGTCTCTTTTTTCACATTCTTCAATACTGCATTTAACATATATTATAAACAAATGACTTATTGTGCCTGCTATTATTTCCCTGATTTTATTTGTTGGCGATACAAAGCTTGCAATGACATTTATCCCTTTTTCATTTAAAAGCTGCGCAAAGCTCGACACTCTTCTGATGTTTTCGCTCCTGTCTTCTTCTGAGAATCCCAGATCCTTATTGATCGTATTTCTGACATCATCACCATCAAGATGAATGGAGCAATAATCATTTTGTTTAAACTCACGGTCAAGAGCTTTTGCAAGGGTAGTTTTCCCCGAACACGGAAGACCTGTAAACCAGAATGTTGTTTGCATAATTAATAAATATTCTTTTTTAAAAATAAATTCAACTTAAAATTACTTTTAAATTAAGTCTTATATTTTTTTTATTTTTTTGAAAAAATAGTAGTAATTTCGCAAAAATAAAGATTTTAAATATTTAATATTACACTGCCCACTATATAAACTATGAATCATATTCAAAAATTAGAGAGCTTAAGTATATATATTTTAAGAGAAGCCTATGCAAATATTAAAAATCTTTGCATGCTCTGGTCAATAGGCAAGGATAGCACAGTTTTATTATGGCTTGTGCGTAAGGCATTTTTCGGTACCATCCCTTTCCCTTTACTACACATTGACACCAGTTTTAAAATTCCGGACATGATAATATATAGAGATTTCCTTGTTAAGGAATGGAAACTTCCAATAATTTATGGTATTAATCAGAATGCGATTGCTGAAAAAAAAACATTCCCTGACCAAACTCTTAATCGGCTAAAATGTTGTGATTTATTAAAAACAAAAACGCTTATCAATACACTTAATGGTAAATGGCCGCGTTACAAATATAATCACATAACAAATAAATATGAGCCGGACAATGATAATTCCGAATATACAGGTGTAATAGTTGGAATTAGATCAGACGAAGAAGGATCGCGGTCAAAGGAACGTTATTTTTCCCAGCGCAACCAGGAAAATAGATGGGAGTTCGAAGATCAACCTCCCGAATTCTGGGATCAATTCAACGTTGATTGTGCTCCAGGTGCACATGTGCGTATTCATCCTCTTCTTGACTGGACAGAAATTAATATTTGGGAGTATATTCAACATGAAAATATTCCCACAGTATCCCTTTACTACGATAACGGCAGCGGTAAACGGTATCGTTCTCTTGGCTGTTATCCATGTACCTTTCCAATAACATCAAAAGCAAAAAATCCTGCGGAAATCATCAATGAGCTTCAAAACGGGCAACTAAAAAATGTTCCCGAGCGTTCAGGCCGGTCACAGGATGCTGAAGATGGAGGAGGGCTGGAAACGCTTAGAAGGAACGGATATATGTAAGAATACATCATTCAGCATAAGCAGGCTAATCAAATGAATATTGTTATAACCGGCCATGTTGACCATGGCAAAAGTACGATTATTGGCCGAATCCTATATGATACAGGATCTGTATCACGCGATAGCGTTGATCGAATCAAAAATAACTGCATTAGTAATTCAAGACAGTTCGAATATGCTTACATCACAGATGTTATAAAGGAAGAACAATGCAGAGGAATCACATTAGATTCAGCGCGTGTTTTTTTTAAGACTGGCAAAAGGCAATACAGGATTATGGATGCTCCCGGGCATACGGGATTGCTTCGGAATATGGTTACCGGTGCTTCCTATGCTGATGCCGCATTCCTTGTTATTGACGCAGCTGAAGGTATTTGTGAAAATTCAAGGCGACATGGCTATCTGCTCAGTATGCTTAGTATTAAAAAGATAGCAGTCATTATAAATAAAATGGATCTTGTCAATTATGAACAAAAAGCCTTCGAAAAAATCAAAAAAGAATACTCCGCTTTTCTTCAAACTATTTGCCTTAATTCTGAGTTTATCCCTGTAAGCGGTTTGAATGGAGATAACATTGTTTTTAAAAGCATAAACATGCCATGGTTCAATGGGCATACAATTATTAAAACTCTTGATTCATTTCCTCAAGAACATACAGAAATTGATGAATCATTCAGAATGCCAGTACAGGATATCTATGATTTTATTAAATCTGAATATAAAGGAAAGATTATTGCCGGTAGAATATGCACGGGAACACTAAATGCCGGAGACGAAATTTGTTTTTATCCATCGACAAGAAAAGATATTGTTAAAAAAATAGTTCAGTTCGGGGAAACTTCAAAAAAAACTGCATATGCAGGCGAATCAGTTGGTTTAATACTTGGACATGATACACTTGCTGAAAGGGGAGACATTGCTGCAAAATCTGGTGAAAATTGTCCATATTCTGTAAACCGGTTTCTTGCCAGTATTTTCTGGCTTAATAATATTCCACTTATCAAGAATAAAAAATATATTTTAAAACTCGGCGCATGCAGGGTTGAAATGCACGTTGAAGAAATATGCAAAGTTATAAATTCATCAGATTTAAAAATCCAAAATAATAAAGGTTTTGTAAATCACCATAATGTTGCGGAGTGCATAATAAAAACAAATCGTAAAATAGCATTAGATCTAAGTGAAAAAAGTATACAAACCGGCAGATTTGTAATCGCGGATAACTTTAATATTTCCGGCGGCGGGATTGTACGCAGTATTGATATTTAATTTATCTGTTAGACATAAAAAATTTTATTTAGGCATAAACAATATAGACAATCTTACAGATATAATAATATTCACTTGTATAAAATCAACCAATCAAATCCAACTAATCCAATAATTTTTTATCTATTTCTTTGCTTTTAATGATTTTATTATGATATACAAACGAAATATTATTAATTAATTTAAAATTAATTAATAAGACAAATAGTAATGAAAAAAATAATTTTTAATATAGATACTTTTTTTCGCAAGCTTTTATACATGCCGCAATATTCTCGATAATAAAACTGTTTTCGTCACCAGAAAGATACACGCTGTAACCAAAATAAGCCTAATAGGTTCCGTCTGACAGTACAAGTCATCTCTAACCAATCAGCCCCATCGAACCTGTAAATATAAACCAACAGCTGATCGGCTTCTCCATTATCATCATAATGGTAGGCGCCTTAAGTATAAAAAATAATTATCAATAACCGGCTTTTTAAGTCTTACTTTTTCAGATTCTTCTTTAATGATTCCGCCATACTGACAACAAGCTCATGAAGTTCCTTAAACTCGTCATTCTTTCTTAACGGCCTGATAGCCGGATATTTCCCGTTACTGATATCCCTGATATAGCCGGATATGTGGTAAATTGGCCCGGAAATGCGATGTGTGGCCCTAAGCAAAAGAAAGAACAAAACTACGGCAATGACTATTACAAAGACAATAATGCCATATAAAAGTTTACTGTTATTTTCTGCGATGTTTGTTAAAGCGGCAGAGTTTTTATCCATTGCTGACAGATTATACTTTATTTCATCTGAAATCTGTTTGTGGACAGCCAGCAGGGTTTTGCGATTCATATCTTTTGAGAAAGTAAAAAGCGCCAACAGAACATCCTTTTGAACCTGAATAGTCCGCTTCTGTCTTTCATTTATTTCAGCAAGTTTTTTATTATTGGAAACTGCATTTACAATAATACCGGCAATAATTATTACCAGTAAAATATAAACAACACCGATTATCTTAAAAGTTGTTTTAAACTGAAATTTTTTATCTATTAAAAATTTTTTTCTATTTTTCATAAATATTATTCCTGTTAAAAATCATATAATAATTTTAAAGTAAATAATAAATATGTTAAAATCTATTTTTTCTCCTTTGACCATGAATTCGCCGCAGCTTCGATCTCATGTCTTAATGTTTCAAAAACCTTTTCTCTTGTGCCTCTTAACGCGAAATTTTCATTAGCATATTTACTAAGGTCAGGAATATCCATAACGCCGTTTTCCTTGCATACAAGTTCAAAAAATTCGCTGAGTTCCATATTCCCGTCTTCGTTCTCCTTTCCTATTTCAACGGCAAGAGCGCCCAGTTTCGCGACAAAATCGAGCCGCTCTGTTGCGCGTAAACGCTGTTTAATATGAAAGACTCCCCTGGCAGTTATTATTGTTGTAATAAAAAATATCGTAACCCATATGAATATAACTACTATAACCGACCCTGTTCCGAACCATGAATTACTCAGAAGGTATCTAAGATAAGATCCGAAATATATTAATATTATAAGGATCATATAAAGAATTGCCGCGACTTTAAATAGCTTTTTTTCTTTTTTCTGCATATTAACACCCCCCTATATAAAAACATTATCTGAAAGCTGAATTTATTTTGTAAACAAATTTAATAAATTATTTTTTCGGCAGGTTCTGAATTCAAGTATCAAGTGCAACAATATCATTTAAAAATAATTGCTCAGAGGATATCCATCCAAAGGATTTTCTCGGCTTAGTA
>JAFGSG010000062.1 GCA_016934735.1 Spirochaetota bacterium
CCCATAACTGGCGTTATATCACATTGCCGGGCTGCGCAATGGCTTTGTCAGCTTTCCAATTGCTTCGCCTCGGCAATGAACCTTCTGTAAGTCTTCTCTAAAGAGTTCGCGCGGGGGCTTTTGTCCGGGAAAGCAATCGCGTGGAAGCAGCAGGGGCTGAGTGGGCGAACAGGCGTGGGGTACATGAAGCGGCACAAGCAAGCGGGAGGAGAAAGACGTCGCGGTAAAAGCTTTCGCGCAACGGTGTGCGGGAGAGCAGGGGCGAGCGATGCTCATCCCCCCGCTGGCTTATGCACGCGGTGCCCATAGCAAATAAAGCCCCATCGGCGGCTGCATTCGCGCAATGAAGTCCGGGAACAACAGAAGCAAACGATAATAAAATTTTATCCTTCCAATCGGCCGTCTGTCTGAGCCGGAATTCCGCGAAGCGGATTCCGGCGAGTTACGGCTGAAAGCCTTCACGGCGATTGAGTGAATCTTTTCTTTGTGAAACTTTCTTTTAGTTATAAAAGAAAGTTTCAATGCAAAAGCGGAGTTATAAGCATAAAAGATCATAGCAAATAAATCGTCGCGACGGCTTCGCTTCAGCAACCGCAAACTAAAATAGGAAATACTACCACATAATTATCCTGCAGAAATAAATATATGTATGATTACACAGATTTCAGGGTAAGGAAAGAGCTTGAGGATGGCACAGTTGTTTACAACATTAAATAAGAGCGTGTCATCTTTGAATATCCTTCATGATTTTCAGTATTTCCCTCAAGTGATTTATTTCTTCTCCGTATCCAGCCCAGTTGCCGTTTTTCTGATGCTCCTCGGCGCGGAGAAAATAATTATAAGCCTTGCCTGCATAGTCTTTTAATTTTGCTTCAATATCCTTATCATGAGCAAGCGATTCATTAATATACTTGCCGTGCAGGAATAATTTTTCAAGCGCTGCTTTTAGGTTTTCTTCCATAATTATTTTATCTGCGAATGAGACGATCACTCGTTTAAGTTCCGGGATTTCGCTTTTTTCTGCCTTCAGATACAATGGCTGAATGAAAAGCAGGGATTCTTCAATAGGTATTATCAGCATGTTCCCTCTTATTACACCGGAACCTTTCTGTGTCCACAGGGTTAACTCCTGCGAGATTTCAGCATCCTGTTCTATTCTGGCATCGATCTGGGCCGGGCCATAGCTCAGTTTTTCCTTGGGCAGCGTATAAAGTATCATATTTCCGTAATAAGGCGGATCACATTTTGCCACAAGAAATGCGATCATGTTATCCTTGTTAATTGGAGTGAACGGCCTTATTAAAATAAATTCGCTTCTGGATTCGCCCGGCAGGGCGGTAACAAGATAATAGCTCTGAATGGGCTCCTCCTTATCATCATAAACCTGCTTCGGTATTTCCCATGGATCTTCATTGTTATAAAATACATTTATATCTGTTACATGATATCTCAACAGAATATGGGACTGAACGTTGAAAAGCGATTCCGGGAAGCGTATATGTGAAACAAGGTAGTCTGGCATGTTCGAAATATTTTTAAACAGTCCCGGAAATATGTTTGAATATGTTTTAATTATAGGATCCTTCCCGTCTGAGACATAATAATCCATTGTCCCGTTATACGCGTCTATTACGATCTTTACTGAGTTTCTTATATAATTGATGGTTCCGCCGGTTGTTTTTATCGGAGTGGAATACGGGAATTTATCGCTCATTGTATAAGCGTCAATAAACCAGAAAAGCCTTCCGTCCGCGATAACCAGATACGGATCGTTGTCGAACTCAAGGAACGGAGTTAATTTGTTTACCATCTCCTTAATGTTCTGTGTATATAAAATCCTGCTGTCATTTTTAATATTGCTCGAGATCAGAATGTTTATATCCTTTAAAGATATTGCGAAAAGAAGTCTTTTGAAAAATGAATCAAGAACAGTTCCGCCGCTGCCTTTGTATATCGTGTATTTGTTCTGGTCGCCATAAGGATAATCAAATTCCCCCGGGCTGATATTGGTATTGGTTATTACATATGGATTGTCATGCTCTCCATAATAAATACGCGGTTCTGTTATATCTAAAGGTATGTTTACTTTAGGAGGAATGTCGTAAACAAGCATTTCGGGCAGGCCTTCAGTTGTTGCTCTGTCGACCCTGCTCAATACCAGGCCGTATCCGTGTGTGTAAATCAAATGGCTGTTCAGCCATGTTTGACTGTTTTTTGAAAGTTTGTTTATTGCCAGCTCTCTGGCGGAAAGATTAACTGCGATTTTACTGCCGTTAATGACGTATCTTTCTACATCAACATCAATAAACTGATAATACGGCTTAAGCTCCTGAAGCTGTTTGTAAGTCTGCTTCAAAGGCCGCCAGTCCCAGATCCTGATGTTATCGAGAGTATTTTTATTTTTTGCAATTTCCCTGTAGGTGATATTTGAATTATTTGCAAATGGCTTCAGAATTAAGTTCTCAAGTCCGTAAGCTAATCTGGTGAATTTAATATTATTATTTATATAGGGTCTTTCCATTTCAAGTTCGTTAGGTTCAACAAAAAATCTCTGCTGAATCGATGGATATATTGTTCCGAGCAAAAAGTACGCAGGTATAAGCGTGACAAGAACAAATATGGGGAGCTTAAAACTCTTTTTAAAAATATTGAATAAAAGCAGAGCTGCAGCAATGAAAGAAATGATCATGCATACATCATATGCTATCAGTTCTGCGTTAACCGCAGTGTAGCCTGCTCCGTAAAATTTGCCTCTCTGCGAGAAGAGCAAGCCGTATGCGGATATCCTGTAACTGAAGCCGAAAAGAAGCACAATCAATGACAATAATACTGAAAGATGAGTTCTCGAAAATAAAGAAAAATCAAGTCTGTTGCGAAATAATATCCCGCCATTAATAATGTGAAAGATCATTGAAAATATTGTAATGATTATCAGGGAGGACATTGCCCATCCGTAAAGGAATTCATAAAACGGAAGTGAAAATATGTAGAACCCGATATCTTTGTTGAATATTGGATCTAAAGGAAATCCCGCGAATGGAACGGAATTAAAATATATTAGATATTCCTTCCAGTAAGCTCCTGCGCCTGCACCCATAATGAATCCAAGTATAATTATGCCGATTGCAAGAATGATATAGAGCGCTTTTCTTGTTGATCCGAATATCGGGAGCTTGATACGATCAAGTATATTGTTGGTAAAGATGCGGCCTTTCCCGCCAAGTATCCTTATCAAAAGGAAGTTTAAAAAAAACAAAATAATAAAGATAAGGGAAAATAAAAGAGTAACATTGAATTTTGTAAAGATCAGAGTCCAGAAAATATTCAGGCCGTCCTTTATTTTGAACCATTCAAAATCAAGATAAAAATTTGATATTATTTGCATTACAAAGTATAAAACAATGAATATTCCGAGAAACCATACGAATTTTTTATTCATGGGCTAACCTCAGTAAATGATTAGGATGTTTTTGCTGGTAGAATTAATATTATATAAATATTTATTTATTTTGAAATTAATTTTCCACTATCGGCCGTTTATTGTCAATAATTCTTTTAAGTAGAAGGTCAAATATATTTATAAGTTATTTCAAAATATTCAGAGACAAAACATATTTTTAAGATGAGTTCTGAATTTTAAAAGTATTTCGGTTTAATCCACGGATTCGCATTTCTCCTGCGGCCTATGCTGATTTTTTTATTGACAAAGAGGACAAATGTCCGCGACAATTTAATTCTAACGGCGATGGAGTTCGCCTTAACCGCCTTAACGGCTGACGACTCCTGCATAAATAATCAAATGCTTATATATGGAGGAGTATTGGAAAAGATAATTATGGTCGCATTCGGCGGCAGTCTGGGAGCATTGTCCCGCTATGGCATAACACTTCTGTCAGTAAAAATTTTTTCTGATCGTTTTCCCTTCGGCACGCTTCTTGTAAATCTTACCGGATGCTTCTTAATAGGTTTGGTTTTTTCTCTGGGCAGCGAAAAAAATATTATAAGTACGTCATTCCGTCTGTTTTTTATAACGGGATTTCTCGGTGCATTTACTACATTTTCCACATACGGTATTGAAAGCATAAATTTTGCCCGCAGCGGAATGGCGTATGAATCGTTTATTAATATTGCCGTCAATAATGTTGGCGGTCTTTTGCTTGTGATCGCCGGACTACTGACAGGGCGTATACTATGAGGAGGATCGGCTTATGTCTTTAAATTATAATATTATTGAGATATTTACCGGCGAAGATGCGCGATGGAATGGAAGGCCCGTTTATAGTGCAGTAGTTGAGCATGTCAGACAAGCAAGGATAGCAGCACGCTGCATGGTTACAAGAGGAGTCGGAGGATGCTACGAAAGCGGGGAAATAGCTGCCAGTAAAATCGAAATATTTTCATATAATATGCCGCTAAAGATAGAAGTAATACTCCCGTCATCTGAACTGAATAATATTCTGCCTGTAATTGAGGATATTGTAATAGACGGCATTGTAATTGTGAAGGGAATTGATATCCGGAGCTACAGGACATTAAAGCATCTTATACCGCGCAGGCTAAAAGTTAAGGATGTAATGACCGCGAAACCCAGGGGAATAACCGGTTCGGCGACAACACCTGAAATAATAAAGATCTTATTGAGTTCTGATTATCATGGAATACCCGTTGTGAATAGTGATAATAAACCCATCGGCATGATAACGCAGGGAGACCTTATATCGCGCGCCGGCATGCCGGTGCGTCTTGGAATTTTATCAAATCTGGAGAAAGAGAGAACTGAAAGCTACCTTAAATCGATAAAACTAAAAAGCGCAGATGAAATAATGACAAAACCGGTTAAAACCATCGAACAGGATAAGCTTTTAACCGAAGCTGTGGATGAAATGCTGA
>JAFGSG010000063.1 GCA_016934735.1 Spirochaetota bacterium
GCAGTCCCTGATCCAGATAGCATTGATTAGATTATGCGGGCCGATCTTAAGCTTGCTGTTAAAAATGCTGTCTAAGTTTTTTCCGCTTGTTCTTATGGCAATTACATTTTTGTTTTTGTTTAATAAATGACCGGACAGTCTAACAATGTCAGGTTTTCCCAATATAAGAGGGGTTTTACCTTCATTGGAAAAAGGGCGGGTTTCATAAAGAAAAAATCCGTTTAAATAAAACTGCGCTCCGTCATCGTGCAGGGGAACATAAATATCAAGATCAGTTATTTTATTTACATAAAAATTTAAACGGTACCATGCGTTCCCGTAATAGTTTTCAAATTCTTTTATTCGCCTCCATGAAAAATGCGGATAATTGAAAATCCAGCCAGAAGTATCAATGTTCGCATCCTTGTATTTAAGGTCATCCCCTGCCTTAAAGAACCATTTATCGGAAATGTAAATCACATTATCCGTATTGATATTAATGGTTCCTTCATCCTGATCTGCTGTCAGAGAATTTACTGATATTAAAAATATGATAATAAAAGCTGGAAAATATTTCATGGAGTTTTTACCTGTCAGAATATACAGATTTTTAAGCAGGGATTTACAACAGAATTGCCGCAAATCAAATTTAATAAGCTCTTTTTAGGATGTTGAGAAAATCTAAATGCCCTCACCCCTATCCCCTCTCCCGGCAGTACGTTATAGAAGTGACGATTACTTTGTAGCCCGGTAGAGGGGAACCTTAAATTTCGCTAATCTTGCTAAAAAGGATATTGATATCTTTATTAACTTCTTCGTTTGTTATTCTTATAAATTTAATTCCTCTTTCCTCAATCAATTGCTGTCTTATCTCATCGTATTCTTTTTGTCTGTCGTGGACTTTACCGTCTATTTCAATAGCAAGTCGAAGTTTTTGACAATAAAAATCGACTACAAATCCTTCAATTACATGTTGTCTCCTGAATTTATAATTAAGAAATTTTCTATTTCTTAACACATTCTAAACTTTCTTTTCCTCAGGTGTTGACTCATGTCTGAGATTTCTTGCAAATTCTTTTTTTATATATTGCATATAATATGTTTTTTAAGGTTCCCCTGTGCGAAGCCTCCCCTTGGGACTGCCCGGGCAACTGACTTTCCTTTAAATTAAGAAATAAAGTTCCGGGAGACGACGGACAGGATGTCCTAGTATCGGGTACGGACACGGATGTCCGTTTGTACCCGATTGGGTAGGGGTGAGGGCATAAACAAGACTGACATTTTCTTGTTCTTATTCTTTTCCCCCGTCATCCTGGAATAATTCATTTAATAGCTGGAAATCCATTATTATTTACGGGATTTCCCGCTGCCGAGTTCCTCGATATAGCACTTTTGCGAGGTTTTATTCAGGTAAAGAATTAAACATTTAATTTTTTAATTGTTTCAAGTCGAATTAGTAAGCTTCTACTTTTCCGGCTCTTTTCAAAGGACCCTTATTGCTTATAAGCTTTCTGCATTCTGCTTCGGATACTGTGAATTTTTTTGACTTAAACCAGGCTGATAATTCTTTAGGAGTGGACTTATCAACTTTTTCTACAAATTCGTTTCTAAGCGATTTTTTCTTTGACCCTTCAACTACGAAATCAATGAAATTAGCCATAATTAACTCCTGTTAATATATTTTTATTAAATATTCAGTTTCATTGAATGATACAAATCTTAATTAAGGCAATTTTATTAATTATCGAGCCAAAGGAAAATTTTATAAATCAATTTATTATACTTAAAATTTATTAATCAAGACGAAAACTATTACAAGG
The DNA here is from genome assembly GCA_016934735.1 of Spirochaetota bacterium. GTDB lineage: Bacteria > Spirochaetota > UBA4802 > UBA4802 > JAFGDQ01 > JAFGSG01. The sequence goes on from JAFGSG010000063.1 coordinate 1,800, forward strand.
AATAATCAGTCTGCTGATATTAGTCGAAGATTAATGTAAAGCAAAGGGTTTTATAATAAATTGATTAGCACGGACTGCAAGGAGAGGCGACAGGCATGGATGCCTTAAAGCCGGCCGCGGACAGCATGCCGGTTCGCGAACAGCTGACAGGGATAAGGGCATTTTCATTATGAGTTCACACTTGAAAGACATAAAATATCTGTTTAAAAATATCGCTTTCGGCGAAATAAGTTTATCAAAAAATGAAATCAACCTTTATGATTCGTTAAACAGCAATATTATTTCCCTTTGCAGAACTCTTCCTGGTTCTATGCAGAATATGGCAATGCTTTTTCTTCTCGATTATTTTCACATAAAAACAGGCGAGCCTGTTGATTTTATGTACTACTATTACAAGCCGCTATGGACTATAATTCCAAGCATTATCGAATCCGGTATGCAAATACACAAGCTTACTAAATCCGAAATCGAAACTGCAATGACCGGCGAGGCAATGGCGCTCTTTCTCCATTCGCTCGACGATCATTTGAATGACGGCGACATACCTTCTTCGCATTTAATGCTGCTCCTTCGCAGCCAGGCATGGCTTTTGTTCAGCAGGGCGGTTGCGGAATTCGCGGATGGCAAAGACGGATCTGATGCTGCGAATATGCTTATAAATGATTATTACGAGGGCGTTTGCGCGGATAATGAACCCGGCGGGCTTGAGGAATACTGCAGCCGGTTCAGAAAAGAAATGTCCACTATAAATGTAATGCCGCTACTTGCCGCGCAAAAAATAACCGGAAGCGCGGATTTTACAGAGAAAATTAAAAACGCAACGGAATCCTTCGGCATAGCATGGAGAATACTGGACGATATTCAGGACGCGGAAAAAGACATAGCTGCCGGAGCGCATACAGCGCTCTACTACGCGCTTCCCGGAAACGCAAGAAAGCTCTGGGACGCGAACGGAAACAGAGCTGACTTGAACAAAAAGGCTGGCATTCGCAATGAGATCTACCGGGAGCTTGGGCGCGGAATAATGCTGGACAGCCTCATTGAGAGAATAGTCCGGGAGCTTGAAAACGCGCGGGAGACAGTCGAAGCTCTCGGAATGCACGGGATGGCGAAGCAGTACAGAGCGGTCGGGGCGCCTGTAAAAAAATGGCTTAGTGAAAGATAAAAAATGTCAAAATCGGATATTCCAAATAAAAACACGGCATTTGCTCCGGTATTTTTTACAGATACTGCAATACAGGAAGCAATAGCAAAAGAATACCTTTCTATTGAAGTGACCACGGAGTGCAACAGCAACTGCAAACACTGCTTTGCAACCGCCGGGCTGACTGAACGGACTTCGCTGAACATGGAAACAGTCCGGTCCGCAATGCTGGAAGGATATGAACTCGGATACAGATCAATACATTTTACAGGCGGCGAAACGCTGCTGTGGCCTCATCTTATGCAGGCTCTTGACGAGGCATTCAACACGGGCTATGAATCGGCATTCATCAATACAAACGGATCTCTGCTGTCAAAAGAAAAATGCGCGGAATTCGCGCGCTATGGAGATAGGCTCGGTTTTTCCATAAGCCTGCACGGGCCAAAAAAATTCCACGAATCGATAAGAGACAGCGGAGCATACGAAAAAACAACCAATGGCTTAAAAAACGCCCTGGACTGCGGGCTGAAAATGAATATATTTACGTCTGCAGGGAAAAGCCTGTTAAATCAGCTGCCGGAATTTGTGAATAAAATTTTCAATGAATTCCCGGCCGTTGAATATATGGTTCTTATACAGCTTATAAGAGTGCACAGGGATTCATATGACCTTTCGGACGAACTGATGTCTCCGAAAGATTTTATCCGGTTTGTCCGGATTGCCTCAATGCTTTCTCTTTACGGACTTAAGGTAAAGATAATGGAGAATCCTCTTGTCAATGTGCTTACGGATCTGCTAAATATAAAATGGCTTACGCCCGAACCTCCAATTTCAAGAGCAGGCCGTGCTGTGATCATGGCTGACAGAAATATTACTGTATATCATTCTTCAAGGGATTCCGCGGGCATATACACGCCCGGCTCGCTTAAAAAAATATTATTCTCCGAAGCGTATAAAAAATATGTCGCAGCAGACTGTACAATATGCAAAGACTGCCCTCACATGACAATATGCGGACGTAACGGAATGACCGGGCCGTCCGAATGGTTCAGGGACATGCATCCGGAAATCCCTTTCTGCAGAAGAGTGCTGGATGAAGCAGGCAGGTAATGAGTTTTCAGCTTTATATCTTTATTGATTTTAGAGCAATGGCTATATTTTCCCTGTATTAAAAAAAATCTTTGACAAAATCATCAATAAAATACATTTTTTCCACAAAATTATTTCATTCATATTGAAAAACTGCAATAACCTTTGGATGCATATCATAATGATTGTTCCACTGATCGCAGAATATTCAGCAATAAATTTTATACTAATATAAAAAAATGAGCAAAACAAAGAATAAGGTTGTTATCAGAACAGAGTACTGCAAAGGCTGCGGGCTTTGCGCGGCTGTCTGCAAAAAAGGCGTACTGCAAACATCGGAAAATCTGAACAAACAGGGCTATTACTACATGGAGCCCGCAGAAGGAGCTGAGTGCACAGGATGCATGTCATGCACCCTTGTCTGTCCTGATCTTGCAATAGAGGTGTACAGTGAATAAAGAATTCATGAGCGGCAATCACTCATTCGGGGAAGCAGCCATTAGGGCGGGCTGCAAGCATTATTTCGGATACCCAATAACCCCGCAGAATGAGCTCGGCGAATACATGTCGGAACATCTTCCCAAAGCAGGCGGAGTGTTCCTTCAGTCCGAGAGCGAAACCGCGGCGATCAACATGGTCGAAGGCGCTTCCGCAGTAGGCGCGAGGGTAATGACGTCCTCCTCAAGCCCGGGAATCAGCCTTAAGCAGGAGGGCATATCGTATCTCGCGGGCCTTGAACTGCCCGCGGTAATAGTGAATGTAATGCGCGGCGGCCCCGGACTCGGGGACATATCGGCTGCTCAGGGGGACTATTTCCAGGCAACAAGAGGCGGGGGGCACGGAGACTATAGGACGCCCGTGTACGCACCGGCGTCCGTGCAGGAAATAGCTGATCTTACTTACAAAGCCTTTGATACAGCGGACAAATACCGCACGCCTGTAATGGTTTTGAGCGACGGCCTCATAGGCCAGATGAAAGAGCCGGTAGTTTTTCCCAAAAAGATAGAGAAGCTGCCGGAAAAAGAATGGGCGCTCAGGGGAATGGGCAGCGGCCCCAGCAGGCTGATGGCATCATTCCATATTGATCCTGCTGTCATAGAAAGGCATAACTGGAAGCTTTTCAGGAAATACCAGGAAATTGAAAAGAATGAAACAATGTACGAAACTTACATGACAGATGACGCGGACATTATCGCCATAGCGTACGGCTGTACTGCAAGAATAGCAAAGGGAGCAATAAAGAGAGTAAGAAAAGACGGCATAAAAGCAGGCCTCATAAGGCCAATAACGCTCTGGCCCTTCCCTTCACAAATTATAAAGGATACCGCGTCAAAAATAAAAAAATACATTGTATTTGAAATGAGCACAGGCCAGATGCTTGACGATGTTCTTCTGGCGGTTGAAGGCAGAATAAAAGTTCAGTTCCACGGACGCCCCGGCGGAGCGATCCCCACTCCTGCGGAATTTGCCAGGATAATCTACCGTGAATACCAATTAGAGAGCAAAAGCTAATTATGAAACTTAAAAATCCATGGCCAATATATTTTAAAAAGGATGTTGAAACCCACTACTGCCCCGGATGCGGCCACGGCATTGTGCACCGCCTTATATCGGAAGCAGTTGAAGAGCTCGATGTTGGGAAACGCACCATATGCGTAAATCCGGCAGGATGCGCTGTTATAGCTTACAATTACTTAAACGTGGACTGTATAGAATCCGCGCACGGCAGGGGCACTGCTGTGGCAACAGGGCTCAAAAGAGCAAGGCCGGACCTGTTTGTGATCAGCTATCAGGGCGACGGCGACCTCGCTGCCATCGGTACAGCTGAGACCATACATTCAGCAAACCGCGGCGAGTGCTTTACAGCCGTGCTCATCAACAACGCGGTCTATGGAATGACCGGCGGACAGATGGCGCCTACCACGCTGCTCAGCCAGAAGACGACAACAACACCCACAGGACGGACATCCGGCAATGACGGGTACCCCCTGCACATAACGGATGTAGTCGCCACGTTCAAGGGAGTCGCGTATGCGGAACGTGTCGCGGTCAACGGCCCGGCAGCGGTACAGCGCGCGAAAAAAGCATTAAAGAACGCATTCCAGGCACAGATAGACGGCCTCGGATACTCGATCATTGAAGTGCTTTCACCGTGTCCCGTTAACTGGAAGATGTCCCCCATTGAAGCATGGAAATGGATAGACGACGTATTAAGCAAAGAATTTCCTCTGGGCGTACTGGCAGACAGAAGGCCAAAGGCGGTATAGCATGATAGTAAAGATATTATTTGCCGGCTCCGGCGGACAGGGCGTAATTTCAATGGGCAACGTATTCGCAAAAGCCGCGATGTTGGACGATTATTACGTGACCCATATATCAAGCTACGGCGCTGCGGTGCGCGGCGGCACAGCGAACTGTACAGTCTGCATCTCCGATGAGGAGATAGCGTCTCCTGTGGCATCATCGCCGGATTACATTGTTGCGCTCAACAAGCCTTCCGCACAGTCATTCATCAACAGGCTTGACCCGGGCGGGCAGCTTCTATATAATTCCGATCTCATTGATTCAGTGCCGTACAGAGGAGACATTGACTTGTTCCCCGTACCGGCAAACACAGCAGCAAAAACTCTTAAAAACGACAAAGCCGCGAATATGATACTGCTCGGATCCCTGGCAAAGCTTACAAATATTATAAAGACCGAATCAGTCCATGAAAGCATCAACAGCCTGTTCGAAGGCAAAAAGAAAGCTGCTGTCTCAAGCGTACAGGCATTCGATTACGGATTCAGCGGATTTCCGTTCGATAATGAAAAGAAATAAAACTTCCAAGAAACAATCATTTTAAATGCTTTCCTGAACTGCTTTTTATTGTTTCTTTAGATTTTGTACCCGCCTGTCGGGCGGGATAGATTGCTAATATACGGAGATTTCCAACATGCCAATTACACAAATAAGCGTTCCCCTTGAAAACGAACCCGGCAGACTGCATACGTTATGCGATCTGCTTGAAAAAGAAGAAATAAACATTAAAGCTATTATGGCATCCTCGATACAGAAGCCTGTGCAGGTGCACATGGTAGTCAATGACCCCGCGAAGGCCGAAAACGTCCTTAAAGGACGCGGCTTTAATGTGTCCACAAAAGAAGTCATTGCAGTGGCGGCTCCGGATCATCCTGGCGCGCTTAACGCCGTGCTGAGGCCGCTTCTGGAAGCAAAAGTCAATATCGAAACTATGTATCCTTTCATAAACCTTCACGGAGATGAAGCAATTATAATACTGGAAGTTGACAATATTCAGAAAGCCAAAGAAGTGTTAAAGAAGCACTGGGTAAAAACTTTCAGTACCGAAATCTATAAAATATAAACAAATCAAACTGACTGATTTTTTTAAAATTCTTATTGCCAACCGAAGCTATGAAACCGGAAATAATTAATACAAAAAATGCGCCTGCTCCCATAGGGCCGTACTCACAGGCTGTTAAAGCAAACGGTTTTATTTTTGTATCAGGCTGCATACCAATCGAGCCGGATACAAATAAAATTATCAGCGATGTAAAACAAGCCGCAAAAGTTGTGTTTTCAAATCTTAAAAATATTCTGGAGGCAGGCGGTTCGGATTTAAGTAAACTGGTAAAAATCACAATATTTTTATCCGACATGGCTGGGTTCCAGGAAGTTAATCAGGTCTATTCCACGTTTGTTAAAGAGCCCTTCCCTGCCAGAACAACTGTTTCCGTAAAAGAACTGCCGAAATCCGTCTGTCTCGAAGTGGACGCGATTGCGCTCGCGTAAAACCGCATTTAAATATAGCTTGACTTCGGTGTTTTTTAAATCAAAATACCTGTCATTGAACGAACAAAAATTCTAAAAATGTATTCCGGTTTTAATAAAGGATAACTGTCATGGCAAAAATATACGATGATAACAGTTTAAGCATAGGCAATACACCGCTCGTTAAGATCAACAGGCTAGCGGGAGGATTACCGGGTACAATACTCGCAAAAATAGAAGGCCGTAATCCCGCATATTCGGTTAAATGCCGTCTCGGAGCCGCGCTGATCTGGGCTGCGGAGAAGCAGGGCATACTGAGACCGGGAAGCAGAGACGTTTCAATAATAGAACCCACAAGCGGCAACACTGGCATCGGCCTTGCTTATATTGCTGCGGCACGCCAGTATCCGCTGATACTCACAATGCCGGAAACCATGTCTGTTGAACGCCGCAGAATGCTCAAGGCTTTCGGAGCACAGGTCGTTCTTACGGACGGTGCCAAAGGCATGCCGGGTGCAATTGCAAAGGCAGAGGAACTTGTTGCAGCTGATCCGGGAAAATATTATATGCCTCAGCAGTTCAAGAATCCTGCAAACCCGGACATCCATTTTAAGACAACAGGCCCGGAAATATGGAATGATACTGACGGAAAAGTGGATATATTCGTGGCAGGAGCCGGAACAGGCGGAACTATTACAGGCGTAACCAGATACATCAAGCAGGAGAAAAAGAAAGCAATTCTGTCTGTTGCAGTAGAACCGGAAGCATCTCCTGTACTCAGCCAGATACGCAGCGGTGAAACGCCAAAGCCCGGGCCGCACAAGATCCAAGGCATAGGCGCCGGATTTAAGCCGGACGTGCTTGATCTTGATCTTTTGGATGAGATTGCCGCAGTATCGAACGAGGAAGCAATTGAAACTGCAAGGCGGCTCCATAAAGAAGAAGGAATCACGTCAGGCATATCAGGCGGAGCTGCAATGAATGCCGCCTTACGCATCGCAGAACGCAAAGAAAGTAAAGGAAAGATCATAGTAGTAATACTGCCGGACTCCGGCGAACGGTATCTTTCCAGCGTACTTTTCGAGGACATCAGCGCTTAAAGACTTTTTCCAGAAACGATCCTGATCAATGAGATAAAGAATAAACAATCAAAACAGAGCTTATTGCCGGTTATTGAAATTGTCCGGAGGGAATAAAGATTTTTACATGAAATACAGCACAAAAATTTTACACGGCGCTGCGGACAGAGATCCGTTCACAGGCGCGCTCAGCATTCCGATCTACCCGGCTTCAACTTATCATCAGAAAAATGTCGCCAGCACTCAGGAATATCTGTATTCCCGCACAGGCAATCCAACGCGCAATGCACTCGAAGAAACACTTGCGGTTCTGGAAGGGGGAGCGGCTGCTTGTGCATTTGCTTCCGGGGTTGCAGCTGTCACGGCAGCAATAACATCCGTAGCAAAATCGGGAGATCATATTGTTGCAACGAAGGATCTTTACGGCGGTACTTACCGGCTGCTTACAACTTATCTTAACCGGTTTGGGATAACCCATTCTTTTGTTGACACATCAAATCCGGAAGAAGTGGAACGATCTGTTAAAGAAAATACACAGGTGCTTTTTCTCGAAAGTCCTTCCAATCCCCTTTTGAAAATAATAGATTTTGAAGCTATGGAAAAAATCGGCAGAAAGCATAATCTGGTAACAATGCTGGACAATACATTTCTCTCGCCGTATTTCTTCCGGCCTATTGAATACGGCATTGACCTGAGCATTCACAGCGCTACAAAATTTTTAGGCGGGCACAGCGACCTTATCGCAGGCGCGGTTGTGGCGCGCACAAAAGAACTCGGCAGCAAAGTAAAGGCGGTACAGGTATCAACAGGAAACATGCTGAGCCCTGAAAATTCATGGCTGCTGCTGCGCGGAATAAAAACGCTCCGCGCCAGAATGTCAGTCCAGACCGAAAGCGCTATGAAAATCGCAGACTGGCTAAACAGACAAAAATGGGTAAAGAAAACTTATTATCCCGGGCTGCCCGGTCACCCGGGCCACGACATAATCAAAAAACAGGCTGACGGCTACGGGGCCGTTGTTTCATTCGAAGCAGACAGCATTGAACGGACAAACGCTATAATGGAAAACGTCAGGTACTGGACAGTTGCGGTTTCTCTCGGAGGAGTCGAATCTATATTGTCATACCCGGCAAAGATGTCGCATGCATCCATACCTGAAGATGAAAGGGCCGCACTCGGCATAACGAATCAACTGCTGCGGCTTTCGGTCGGGTTGGAAGATGCTGACGATCTGATTGAAGATATTGATTTTGCGGCAAAAAAAATATAACAAAATAAATTTATAAACGTATTTTATTACTAATTTATGACAAACACCCCAGCAGACGGCAGGAAGCTTTTTAATCTTAAAAACAATATTAAAAGCTACAGTAAAGCAGGAGTGGCCTTTTCGGGAGGATCCGACTCCACGTTCCTTCTTGCAGTATGTGCTGATGCTCTCGGCAAAGACAATGTTGCGGCAGTAACCGCTCATTCGAACGTGCACACTGAATCCGAACTTTCCGAAGCAAAAATGTTCGCTGACACTCTGGGCATTCACTATATTATCATTGAAACAGATGCGCTGAGCGATCCCGTTTTTTCATCAAATCCGGAAGACCGCTGTTATTACTGCAAAAAAAGGTTTTACTCGAAAGCTCTTGCTGTCTTAAAGGAAACTGATATCGATGTTCTGCTGGACGGATCAAACGCCGACGACTTATCGGATTACAGGCCCGGTTATATGGCTGTGCGCGAACTCGGGATTACCAGTCCGCTTTTAGAAGCAGGATTCACTAAAGATGAAATCCGCGCTTTATCAAAAAGCATGAATCTCCCGACCTGGAACAAGCCGGCCAATCCCTGTCTTGCTACAAGAATCCCATACGGGAATGCAATTACAGGGGAGAAGCTCGGAACAATCGCAAAGGCAGAGGCATTTATCCGCAGCCTCGGATTCGGCATAGTCCGGGTACGGCATCATGATGAAACAGCGCGCATCGAAATACCGGCAACGGACATTTATCGATTTATGCAGGATAATATCAGACAGCAGGTGCATCAATATTTGAAAAGCCTTGGGTTTGCATGGATTACGCTCGACATGGAAGGATACAGGACCGGCAGCCTTAACAAAGCAAAAGAATAATAATATAAAATGAAAATTGCCGTAGGAATGAGCGGCGGCGTTGATTCATCAGCTGCCGCGCTGATATTAAAAGAACAGGGACATGACGTCATAGGCATATCCATGTCAATATGGGACGGATCCGATAAAATTGCCGCAGCAGATGCAAAGCATTCATGTTACGGTCCTGATGAAAAAACAAATATTGCAGAAACAAAAAAGGTGTGCGAATCAATAGGAATACCGTTTTTCATACTGGACTGTTCAAAAGAATACAAAAAAAACGTAATCGAATATTTTAAAAATGAATATCTTTCTGCACGCACACCTAATCCATGCATAGTATGCAATTATAAAATTAAATTCGAAGCGCTTATTAAAAATGCCGAATCATCCGGCCTTCGCTTCGATAAGTTTGCGACCGGACATTACGCAAAAACAGAATATGATTCACATTCAAAAAGATATCTTTTAAAAAAAGCGCTGGATAAAAATAAAGATCAATCATACTTTTTGTACAGGCTTTCACAGGATCAGCTCTCCATGATAATGTTTCCCCTAGGATATCTGACAAAGGATGAAGTAAGGGCATATGCCCGCGAAAAAGGGCTGCACACTCTGCTTAAAGAGGAAAGCCAGGATTTCTTCGGAGGCAATTACCGTTCGCTTCTCGGAATGGAGGACAGGGAAGGCGACATTGTTCTGATAACCGGAGAAGTGATAGGCAGGCATAAGGGCTTATGGAACTATACACCTGGCCAGAGGAGAGGCATGGGAATAGGATACCCGGAGCCTCTTTACGTAATCAGGCTCGACAGCATAACAAACCGGGTGATCGCAGGCACAAGGAAAGATATAACTTTTTCAGAATTTATAGTAAATGATTTAAACTGGATATCGACAGCAGAGCCTGAACAATCATTTACTGCATCGGTCAAGATCAGATCATCGCAGAACGAATATTCAGCCGGCGTGAAAATACTGGACAACGAAGAAGCCTGTATCACACTGGAAGAATCAGGCGCAGCAATATCGCCCGGCCAGTCCGCCGTGTTTTACAGCGGCGATATTGTGATCGGAGGCGGCATTATAAACAGAGTGCTTTAATATATGGATAAAAATCTAAATGACAGATACTCGAGGCAAATCCTTATTCCGGAGATCGGACAGCAGGGGCAGGAACGCCTGAGCGAAGCTTCGGTGCTGATCGCAGGATGCGGCGGGCTGGGTACTGTTCTGGCAAGCAGCATGGTAAGGACAGGAGTCGGACATGTACGCATAATAGACAGGGATTCCGTTGAACTGGATAATCTGCCGAGACAGATCCTGTTTGATGAAGAAGATATGAGAAAGAAGTCCCCGAAAGCTGCCGCGGCCGCTCACAAGCTGAGCATAATAAACTCGGAAACAAAAATTGAACCGGTCGTTGCAGAATTGAACCGTGATAATATTGAAGAGATGATGAGAGGCGTTGACCTTGTGCTTGACGGCACGGATAATTTTGAGACGCGTTTTTTAATTAACGAAGCGTGCATAAAGCTCGGTGTTCCATGGGTTTACGGAGGCGTTGTATCCACGTACGGAATGAGCTATACGATCATTCCCGGAAAAACGCCGTGCTTCAAATGCTTTATAGATAAAGTGCCGCAGCCGGGTACAACGCCGACTAATGCCACAGCAGGCGTGCTCGGAATGGCTGTCAATATTACAGCCTCCATTGAAGCAACTGAGGGTTTAAAAGTACTCATAGGAGATTATAATTCACTGAATAACAGGCTTATCTATTTTGATGTATGGTACGGCACATGGAAGTTAATCAGCATAACAAAAAGCGACAAGCCCTGTCCCGTATGCGACGAACAGCAATTTGAATTTCTTAGCCATAAAAAATAGCATTTAAAAAAATGCTTTATTTTCTTCTCTGTTTTCGATAATATATAGTATAATGACTTAATGAACCTGTTTTAGCGAGCAAATCAATCCGGATGTCTTATCAGATGATATCAATGATTTAATTACTGTCAAAAAATCAATTCTTCCATGTACCGGAATAGAATATTCAGCTTATGCGATCTAATTTAAAAAAAACCACTGTCATTCTTATCATATTTTTATCTGCCGTTCCCCTTTACTCCCAAAAAGCTATCGATCCCAAGAAAACCTCCGAAAGAGGAGTGGAGTTCGGCCAGCAGAAACGCTATGACGAGGCCTTGAAGGAGTTCGACGACGCGATCAAAGCATACAATACTTCTTCGTCAAAAACCTACCATAATAAAGGATGGGTATTTGAATTAAAGGGCGACATACCCAAAGCAATAGCATGTTATGAAGAAGCTCTGAAAAGAAATCCGGAGCAGATACCTACGCTCGAGCGCGCCGGTTATCTCTATTTCCGGACAGGCAGATTTGAAGAAGCTGTAACTGCCGGAGAAAACGTCATCCGTCTTGAACCTAAAAATACTGAAGTAATTAAATGGCTTCCCGAAGCTTACGCAATGCGCCTTAAAAAACAGCGCGACTCCCTGATAGAAAAACAGGAAGAAGAAAAAAAAGCGAAAGAAGAAAAAATTACAGTGCCTGCCGGGGAGGAAAAAAAGGAAGCCGAACCACCCCCGAGATATATTTACGCATCAATGGACTTTATGATACGAACCGCATATTATTTTAAAGACAGCGATAATGACAAAGGTTTTCACTATATGACGACACCGGGCTATTACACAAATGTGCCCGAGATGCTGCGTTTGAATATAACACCCTCTAAATTAATAGAGTTCGATCTTGAAGCCGGGCGTCCCTATCTCGGAGCTCTCTCTCCTAATCTTATTATTCATACGGAAAAAATTGAAGCAATATTCCATCTGGGCAAATACTCTCTCGGCATAGGCGGGATGGGAAATCATTACAGAAGCTCATTTGCATACGCAGACGATAAAAAACGTACTCTTCACGATTTTAAAACCGGATTTATTTTCGGATTTGACGATGAAGAGGTTGCTATTCTCTTCAAGCTCTATCCCAGATCTCTGCCGCATGACAGCGATGGCTCTTCCGGTAGAACACTCGATGTTGATTACATGCTCATTGATTACAGGTATAAAGTTGACAAACTTCTTAATTTCTACTCATGGATCTCGGTAAGAGATTATTACTATTTCGATCATGAAGCAAAAATTTCCAATTACTGGGGCGTTTATGAGTTAGGCCTTGGGGTAAGCCTTGGCCGGTACCGGAATATCGGAAGGTACATAAGTTATCTGTCCGTAAGTCTGGATTACACTGAGAGATTCTACATGCGTGATCTGAATAACGACAAACCGTATAATTTCGCGAACGGACAGGGGTGGTTCGGCGCAAACGCGGATAAGTGGTTCGAAGGCAATCCGTTCTCCGGATACCGCGCCCCGGGTCACGTCGTATCTTTTAAAATGGAAGAAGGGATTGGAAAAAACTTTTTTCTGTACCAGAAATTAATGATTGAGATGGTGGACAGAAGAGAAGATCACGATGAATACTGCCTTACGCTCGGTTTAGGCGCACTTTATTAAAGTATAATCCTGGAGGTTTTTAACATATGTCAAAGCCGAAATTACTAATTCTTTTTATTTTCATCTTTCTTGTAACAGTTATTATACTGCAGAATCCGGATGCTATTTCTTTACGCTTTCTATGGTGGAAAATTGAACTATCTATATTCGCACTGCCTGTTATAATCGTTATTAGCGCAGCAATCGGTTATTTGCTCGGATCCATAAATATCCGAAAGCGAAATAAAAAACAAAAAGATAATAAGGCGATTGATAAGACTGACGATCATGCTTAAAAAAATTGCATTATTCATTATCTGCACATTTTTAAGCACAACCGTTTATTCCCAATCCGCAAAAGAACCTGACGATAAAATAATATCCGCTGAAAAAAATCTGATAGATAATATTCCCAATATTCCGGCTCAAATACAATATAGCGGCAGATTGGAAATACGAAATGTTAGTTTTAACAAAAAATTAGATGTTTCAGACAGAGGTGAAATTCTGGAGACGGAATTTATACTTCAGAATAATACAGAGGAAGCCCTGGAACTGTATTTGTTTGTAATTGCAACATTTGAAAAAACCGAAACAAAAAGCAGTTTCGAAATCCCTGTTCCTGAAAGCCAAAGAATGAAGAATTTTGTGCCCTTCCCCGGCAACAAAAAAAATTTCGAATATACTGATTCGGGAAAAAAGGCGATAAAGCTGATAAAATTTCCTAAAAATCCGAAAGCCGGAATAAATCCCGCTACTGGTAAGCCATATTATCTCAAAGATAAATTAAATATATCCTCAACACATTTGAGCAGACACAGGAATAACTATCTCTTTTTTAATGAGATCGTAGTTTTAATTTTCGACAAAGACTGCAATCCGATATACAGACAGCTCTTTAGTATATCCGGCAAAATATCATAATATTTTTATATATTCTGCAATATTTTTTCTTTTACAATTTATCGCACTTAATCCTTAAAGTCAGGTTCCACTTCCGTTAGGCTTTTAAAAAAGTGCTTGATATTGAGCACATTTAAATAATATTTAGAAGATAATATAATACATTTTTATTAGAGGTAATTATGGGATGCAAAGTACTGATAGGCACGCAATGGGGAGATGAAGGGAAAGCAAAACTTATAGATTTTTATTCGCAGGACATGGATATTGTTGCGCGCTATCAGGGAGGCCCCAACGCAGGGCATACTGTAGTCGTAAATGGGAAAAAATATATATTTCATCTCCTGCCGTCCGGCATGCTTCACAAAGATACGATATGCGTTATAGGAAACGGTGTTGTACTTGACCCGGAACAGCTTATAGCCGAGATTACCGAAGTTGAAAAAGACGGCTATGACGTAAGGAACAGGCTTAAAATATCCGACTCAGCGCATCTCATTATACCATATCACAGGGCGATCGATGGAGCAATGGAAGACGCGAGTGATAAAAAGATCGGAACAACCAAGAAAGGCATAGGCCCGTGTTATTCCGACAAATGCCTCAGGGTAGGGATCAGAGTCGGGGACATTCTTGACGAGAATTACCTTGAAGCCAGATTGAAAGAAGCGCTGTTCGGGAAGAACCTGCAGCTTAAAAAAATATTTTTAAGGCCGGAATTCGACCTGCACGGAATAAAAGAGATGCTGGCTGAATTCAAAAAGCAGATTGAGGGCATGGTGATCAACACTCAGTATTATCTGCATCAGGAATTTGACAAGGGTAAAATGATTCTGCTTGAAGGCGCCCAAGGCACTGCTCTGGACATCGATCACGGGACTTATCCGTTCGTAACTTCGTCCAACCCGACCATAGGCGGCGCGCTGATGGGCACAGGCCTCAACGCCTTCTGCATTGATGAGATCATTGGTATTACCAAAGCGTACGTGACAAGGGTGGGCGAAGGCCCCTTCCCCACTGAAGACAAAGGAGAATACGGAGAACTTCTAAGAAAACGCGGCGTGGAATTCGGTTCTACTACCGGAAGGCCGAGGCGATGCGGATGGTTTGACATAGAGCTTTTAAAACACGCGAAGAGAATAAACGGCCTATCAAGCATAGCGCTTACGAAACTCGACGTGCTAACCGGCATTCCAAAAATCAAAGTAGCCACAGGATACAAAATTAACGGCAAAAAAATAGACTATTTCCCATCCAGCAGAATAGATCTTGTTGAGCCCATTTATGAAGAACTCGAAGGCTGGACAGAAGAAATAGCGGACTGTAATTCGTTTAAAAAACTCCCGAAAAAAGCGAAAAAATATGTCGAGTTTCTTGAAGAACATACCGGATTAAAAGCTTCAATTATATCCGTAGGCCCGGACAGGGGATGCACTATTGTAAGGTAAGCCGGCAGGTGCCAGATGAATCTCCTCGTAGCTAAGCTGCAAGGTATCAAAAACTTTAATTTGGTCACCTTCCGCAGCAGAACTGCGGAGAATTAGACCCTAAAGAGATAAAAATTCTCATCTTGGCTGATTTTTATAAGCTAAATTATTCAAAGATAATTTTTTGCTATATCTCCCATGCAGTCCCCTTCTCTTGGAGAGATTTACCATTATTCCTTAAAAAAAGGAATAATCCTTTTTGCCGGCAATCAATTTTTATCCATGGAAAGACAGTTAAATTATTCAAAAAATGTTGTAATCCCAATGAACTTATAAATCCTGCTTAATAAGTAAAATACAAAATGCAAAGAAAACATTTCAATATTCCAATCTTTATTCCAAATGCAGCGTGCCCTCATCAATGCGTCTTCTGCGATCAGAAAAAAATATCAGGGGCGGATAAAATACCATCAGTTGATATGATTAATGATATGATTCAAAAATATCTGGGTACAATGAGAGAAGGAAGTGAAATAGAGATCGCGTTTTTTGGCGGGAATTTCACCGGGCTACCTGTTAATATTCAGGAAAAATTCTTGCAGGCTGCCTGTAAATATATAAGGGATAGGAAAGTCAGCGGCATAAGACTCTCCACAAGGCCTGACTATATTAACGAAGATAAGATTACTTTATTAAAACAATACAACGTAACCGCAATTGAATTAGGCGCGCAGTCAATGGATAATGAAATATTAAAATTATCCGGCAGAGGCCATACTGCGGATGATGTTGTAAGAGCTTCTTCAGTAATAAAAAAATCCGGGATATCGCTTGGACTCCAGATTATGATCGGGCTTCCCGGTGATACACCCGAAAAGACAATAAATACAGCGCAAAGAGTTGCCGCACTCGGACCAGACACCGCACGCATCTATCCGACTATTGTGATTAAAGGCACCGGGCTGGAAAGAATGTATCACACAAAAGAATATGTACCGCTTTCCATAGAAGACGCAACAGAGTGGTCGTCTCATGCTCTGCAGATATTCGATGAGAGTGGAATAAAGGTTATACGAGTAGGTCTGCACCCCAGCGAAGGCCTCCTTTCAGGAGAATCATTTATAGCAGGACCGTTTCATCCATCGTTCAGAGAGCTTGTGCTTACCAGGATATGGAAAAAATTGCTGGATCGTTTTCTTTATGTAAGCGAAAATGAAGAACTAATTATTTATGTTAATCCTGAGGAATACAACTATGCTGTGGGATATGAAGCCAGCAATAAAAAAATGCTCGGGAAAAAATTCAGGAAAGTAGTGTTCAAAAAAGAACCGTCTATAAAAGGCAGATATTACGGCTCAACATATTTGTGAGTAGTGGCTGTCTTTAAAACAGCGATTTCTTTTTAATTCAATAGCTACCAGCTTAATGTTTTTGTTCTCGAAGGATTCTTATCATCATTTTCAAAAAATTGTATCTCTATTGTGTTATGACCTAAAAAATATGCAGGCAAATCCGCATGCCCGGGCGAATCCGTCCAAAAGTGTATTTCGTGACATGAGCCACCTGCTACGGGAATATATTTCCATCCAACCAGCATTCCGCAGTACCTGAAAAACGACCAGCTGTTAGCCGGATCATCGGGAACAGGAAAAACTACTTTTATTTTTTTACCCTGATCGAGATCCGCTCTTATACTATAAATCATCGGCTTTGGCTTAACAACAATTGGGCCCTCTCTCAATAAATTTTCACCGTTAGCTCCTTTCTCAGGATAAATTATTCCATTTATCATTAACTGGCATCCATGAACTTTAAAAAAATATTATAATATTGTATACTTTATTTCATACATGTCAATATAAAATTCCCATTTAAATATATGTTAACAAAAAGAATAATTTGACATTCGCTCAATATTATATTATATATATATAGTAAAGGCTAAAAATTATTTCCATTCAGGATAAGGATATTTTCTCAAGATGAAAGAAAAAAGAGCGGAACACCGCATCGCTACTGCTTTCACCGCTAAATGTACCGAGCTTCCAGAAAAAAATAATATTTTTTATACTGCCATACGCGATTTAAGTCCGGGAGGCATACAGATATTTTGCGACAGGGAATTCCCATGCGGCACTAATTTCAGCATAAACATTAATCTGATCCATGAATCCGTGGAGGCAAGAGTACAGGTTGCATGGAACGATAAAAAACCAAATTCTGACAAATATTGCACGGGACTGAAATTCCTGGAGTTTAACAAAAAATGCAAATGTAAAATAGATAACTTTATTGATGCGATCTATTATAACACTATTTTTTATTCATGCAATCTTACAGCACCGGGCAGCAGGAAACATAATATCAATAAAATTTAACCGCCTGTTCCTACTTTTTTATAAAACTCCCGCATAATCTTTTCTTCATTTCCTTCATTGTAAGCGACTATATTCTTCAAATGAATAAAAGAATCAAGATCAATTGAATTAAATATAATTGCCGTCTCTGCAGCCGAAGATCTCGCGACAATTCCTTCAATATTTATTTTCAGCTTCGAAGTTGAGCCTTCCATGGAAATTCCGACCCTGACTTTCGCATCCTTTGGAATTTCCTTCATAGCTTTCACCAATACGCCGTTTAAACTTAAATTAATAACTTTACATTTAATCGTCTGTCTTTTATATTTAATTACAGCGCCGACTCCGAATGTCACTCTTGTATTGCTTCTTTTTTCCATAAATACACCTCAAAATACTTTACGAGCTTTGGAGAAACAAGTAATGAAGTTTATTAAAAAAGGGCATAAAACTGTAAAAATAATAAGATAATCAGTTTTATAAGCTCATCAGACATTATGATAAAGTGGTATTAAGGAAAAGTCAAAACATTTTCTCCTGAAAAGTCGTATATAATAATATAATTTTTACCGATAATTTAACCGTTATAATAAAATAAATAAAATTAGTGCTTTAATATTATGATCTGGCGGGAGCATTGCTACATCAAACAAATTTTTTATTTATTTGCTTTAATATAAGCATCAAGATTAAAATATGTAATTATTAATAAAACGAAACCATGAACAAAACAGCAAGGCAAGTTTATAAGTTAATAGCCCTATCCGCAATTAAATCATTTTTATTTATTTTATTCTTTATACAGGCATCTGACGGACGACTGTATGCCGGCCCCTTTATAAAGATCGACAGAATAGATACTGAAGCAGAATTTCCAAAAATTAGTATTTTTATAACAGTTAAAGATACAGATAAGATAAATATCAAAGGCCTTAGCGAAGAAAATATCGCCGTATATGAAGACGGCTATATAGTGAATTTTTTTAAGGTAAATAATCTGGCTGAAGACGAGAACATTCTTTATACTGTTCTGGCCGTGGATTCCAGCAAAAGTATTAGCGCGAGGCTGTTAAAAGAAATAAAAAATACAGCCGACGAATTTTTCACCTACAGTAAAAGCAGTGATATGACAGCTTTGTACAGATTTAATGATGAGACAATTCTTCTGAATAATTTCACAAACAACAGCGCAGATCTGGTAAAAAATATAAATAAAATCGAAAGACATGGCAGAAAGACTCTTTTATATGATACACTTTTTGACGCTGTAAAACTTTTAAATAAAGTCGATTCTCCAAGAAAGGCTTTAGTTGTTTTTACAGACGGAAAAGATGAAGGCAGCAGTATAGAACTCAATGATGTTATCGAATTTGCAAAGAAAAGCCATGTACCTGTTTATAGCGTTACTTTTAATCCTCAAAACAGAATCAAATTGCTTTCAAGGCTGACCTTGCTCACAGATGGAAAACTGTATAATTCCGATAAAAGCAATATCAACAAAATATATAAAAGCATAGTCAGGGATATCAAAAGCCAATATCATATAGAATATAAATCCATGCTTGAACCGGACGGCAAAACTCACACTATTGAAACAAGGCTGAAATATGACAAGCTCAGGGATAAAGATCAGAGAACCCTTATATTAAAAAAACCCTCATTATTTTTCTGGTTTCCTTTGACTCAGGAAGCAATACTAATTGCTATAATAATATTACTGATAATTATTTTAACAATAATTGTAATTTTTATTTTAATTAAGCTTCATAAAGTAACCAGAACTCCATCCTTTATTCAAAAGACCTCTGTTACGCCTAACGGGTTATACAACGAAAAGGAGAAAAATTCCGACGAACTAAAAAATGCCGATAATGATAAAGAGGAATCCGGGCAGGAAAAGCCGGAAAAATCAGAGGAACCAATACGTACAGATGCCTGGCTTGTTGAGAGGGACGGGGAAAATGCGGGGAAAAAAATCCCGATCCAATACGAAGAATCTACTATAGGCAGAAGTAAAGATAACCATATAATAATAGATGATAAGTCGACCTCGAAAAAACATGCTAAGATAAAAATCATAAAAAATTCCTTTTATCTCTTCGATATGGCATCCGATAAAGGCACATATCTGAACGAGAACAAACTTCTAAGGCCGAAACTTCTTTACGACTGGGATGAAATCAGAATCGGAAAAAAAGTTTTCATTTTCAGAATATCGAATGTTGCTTAGCGGCAATCCTAATAATAAGTTAGCAATACACCCTTAAATTATTAAAAAATTCTCCTGTATAATATTTTAGTTATTGATTTATCTAAGAATATTTCTTTCAAATGATTCTGATTAGAGCTATTAACGATTGAATTAGCACTTTGCGCTGGTTTCGACTACGCTCAACCATCGGAAATGCCGCATCCTGAGCGGAGTCGAAGGATGCAATATAGTGCCAAGTATTTCGTTAATTGCTCTAGAATCGCTTTATTATTAATCTATCTGAGAGGAATACAATGAAATATCTTATCATCGGCTCAGGCGGAAGGGAACACGCTTTGTACTGGAGACTCTTGTATGACGACAGCGCCAGGCAGGGCGATGTTTATGCAGCTCCGGGAAACGGCGGGATCGCGGATAATTACAGAGTTGACTTAAAAATAAATGATTTTCCGGGAATAGAAAAATTCTGCATTGATAGGAAAATTGACATTGTAATAGTCGGTCCTGAAGCTCCGCTGGTAAACGGTCTTGTTGATTACCTTGAACAGAAAAAAATACCCGCATTCGGGCCGTCAAAAGCCGGCGCCATGCTTGAGGGAAGCAAACTTTTTGCAAAAACGATAATGAATAAATATAAAATTCCTACAGCTGGCCATATTGAATTTTATGATAAAGACGAACTTATTAAATACATACGATCAGTAAAAGAATTCCCGATTGTAATAAAATTTGACGGACTGGCGGCCGGCAAGGGAGTCGGCATTCCGGAATCAACAAATGAAGCGCTGGAGTTTATTAAGGCAACCGTTAAAGAAGATACAAAAGTATTTGTAGAGGATTTTATCGAAGGTGAAGAAGCATCCATACTTGGAATATCCGATGGAAACGATGTTATCACTCTGGTATCCGCACAGGATCATAAAAGAATATATGACGGAGACAAAGGGCCGAATACCGGCGGCATGGGAGCTTACGCTCCGGCTCCCTTGGTAGACAATAAAAAATTATCCAAGATATACGAAGAAATACTTAAACCCACAATTACAGGAATGAGAAAAGAAGGCATACCGTTTAAAGGAGTATTATACGCCGGGCTGATAATAAAAGGGAACGACCTAAAAGTACTGGAATTTAATGCACGATTCGGAGATCCGGAAACGCAGGTTATACTCCCTTTGCTGAATGAAAAACTCGGCGGGATAATTGAAAAATCAATAAACGGCGGTATTAAAGATTACCGGATATCTTTTAAAGATAAATATGCAGTAACAGTAGTTATTTCTTCAGGCGGTTATCCTGGCGATTATGAAAAGGGAAAAGAGATTTCAGGATTAGATGATCTGAGCGATAACATCATCGCTTTTCACGCGGGCACAGAATCAAGAAACGGCAGGCTTTATACAAATGGCGGCAGAGTTCTGAACATCACAGCTCTTGGAAATGATCTCATGGAAGCGCAAAATAAAGTATACAGCGAGATAGACAAAATAAAATTCGATAAAGCATTTTACAGAAAAGATATTGGCCATAAAGCGCTTGAATATTTCAAGCTATGAATTGAGAAAATCCATGAATTCCTGAATTTTTTCTGGATATACTCCGTCCTTTTCCATATACTTTTTGAAACGTCTTTCATATCCCTGTACAGCTTTTGAAGTTATATTTTTATGCTTTACGGCTATTTCGGCAAACGCGGGCATCATTTCAAGTTTACTTCTGAGTTCCTTTTTAAAGGGAATATGCCTGTAGAACATCTCTCTTAAAACATTATTAAGCCTCATAACACCGTCTTTTTCATACATTACCCACTGAATGTAATCATCCGCAAACCTGTCCCTGTTCGTTCTGATGTTTTTAAATTTTTCGGTTATTATTTCCTTGTTTTCATTGGAAAGTTTGGAATTTTTTTTATAAAAATTAACATAATCGAAATAAACACCCGTCAGCCCGCCTTCAACAGGGTCAGCCCACATGCCTCCCTTTATTGTCCTGTTAAGCTCCCAGCGGAAAGACGCAAAGGTATGAGCCATACTCTTAACAATATCGCCTAAAAAGAAAATCGGAATGACAATGCGGCCTCTTGTTTTTCTGTTAGAACCGTCCAGGTCCTGCCATAACATTGTTTTCGTGCCGAAACTCGGCAGAAGAATAAAGACAGGCAGGATTTCCTCCTGGATCAGCTCTCTCGCGTCTCCCAGCTTCAATGTTGTCTCCCTGTAAAAAACTGAAAAATCAATGCTCATAAGTTCTTTGACCACAGAACTGATTTTGCTTTTGGACATAAAAATATTTTTTGGATTCATCCTCATTATCATTGAAGTTAATATAGGGAAAGCAGTTGCCGTCGATCCGGTGCAAACACCAGTGGTCTGAAGCAGTCTGTGTTCGATCTCGTATATTGTTTTATTTATGTTGTCGCCTCCAGCAACAGCACCACGCATGTCCTTTGAGCTTTTATGTTTGCCTTCCTCTCTTTTAAATGCTTCGTACGAGAGCCCCATTTCTGTTATACTCGGGTTTTCTTTGCCGCTGTAAACTCTGGTAAGGAATTCCTCTTCAAATAGAATCGGAATATCTTTAATCTCTTCATTAATGTTCACAATACCGTTCAATTCCTCAAGCTGCTGTTCTTCGACTAATGTCTCATCAAGGAAGCCGAATTTCATCATTAGTTTTACAGGCAGAGGCGCCGCAGGCTCTTTTTGCTTTCTGATGAAAACCTGAATGAAAAGATCCCAGTAATACTTTGTAATGCTCCTCCGTATCTTTCTCCCTTCAATCTCAGTATTAAAAGGATTGTTCATGTTCTTAAAATCATTTAGGGTTTTTATAAATCCCTTTTGAAATTCCTTATCGATTAAAGCAAACTCGAATATCTGGTGAATCGAATTTCTGTATACTCCAGAATGAGCTTTGCGGGAAGTTCCGGTGTCTTTATTTCCATGGCCCGGCTTTTCTTCATCCGGATTACTTTGTGTCTTTTTCAAACCGCTTTTACCGGCTACATAATATTCATGGATTCTTTTAGGACCGGGGAATAATTCTATAAGCTTTTTACCGGTAAGTTCAAAATAATAAGAATGTAATTTTTTTATAAGTGCTAAAAAATTATTAATGAAATTCGGAGCTAATCTTCCGGATCCAAGCCACAAATCGAATCCATTGTTGTCAGTTAAAAAAGACGACCAGCTTGATTTAGGTCCGAATAAAGTATCAAGCTCGGAATCAATTTCAATATGTACCGAATAAATCCGGTCCAGAACCTTTATTAAATTATCTGAAATGGTCTCAATCATGTTCTGAAGAATTGACGGGTCTTCTTTTATCAGGTTGCCGAATGTATTTTTATCCAGTTGTAAAAATTTTTTTACATGTGCGCACTGCTTTTGATCTACTATTGACTGTATAGGCATTCCCGGAAAAGCATACTTCTTCCTGATAAAACCGCTGTTATCGGAAATAAGGAACTGCGCTTCAATTATTTTGGGAAAATCGCCTTTGTTCGACCTGAAGGCATTAAACAAACCTTCAGATTTGTTTTTTAACTTTTCAGGAACATCAGCCTTAGGAAAGCACTGATATAATAAGGAAATATTATCGTTGATTTTACATAAATGGGTATAAAGCCTGGTATATCGGGAATCATCTGCCATTGATGAATCAAGCATTTTAAACAGGTGGGAGAGCATTGATGCTGTCCACGAAGGATCTTCCTTCGCTATCTGTGTAATTCCGCCTTGATTCAGGGGAAATCTCGAAACATAGGAATCCTGAATTACACGCACTGATTTGGTGCTTGGGTCTGCGAATAATATGTTCATAGGCGGGATAAGAATGCCTTCTTTTATTAATCCAACTCTTCTGCTTTTAGAAGCAATTATTGCCGGATCTAATCCCTCAAATTCTTTAGCGGCTGAAAGAATCTCAGCAGCGCCGCTGTGAAGATAATACATATCCCCGGGAACTTTCCCCTGAACCACAAGAACTTCCCCGGCTTTTACTAATTCCTTTTTGTTGTCATTCGGGCTCATCTATAATTCCTGTTTTATTTGACTTACTGTAGCATAGCTAATAGCTCTTATTGTAGAGCTGTCATCTCAAGGGATTTTTATAACAAGAATTCATTTAACTGTTACGGAATTTCTCCCGTCTATTGAAATGAAATATTAGACCTGCAACAAATCTAATATATTCTACAATCTCTTTTTGCTCAGCTTATCCAAATACTCCTCCCACTCTACCGGAAGAAGATATTTCTTTTTATTATTGCATTCCTTGCATGCAGGCACAATATTAATCCGTTCGGACTTTCCGCCTCTTGAAAGAGGAATAATATGATCCATTGTAAGCTCGCCATGCGGAATTTTCTGGCCGCAATAACTGCATATGCCTGCCGCGCATTTTTTTCTCCACCATGATGTATCGCGCAGCTTTCTTGCTTTTTCTTTCTCACGAGCTATTATTATGTCATCTTCGCCGTAAAAGCCAATGAACTGATCCTTCCTGCTGGCGTTTCTTTTTTTATCTCTTCTGTAAGTCATTTATTGCCGGTTTTATAATTTGTTTATATAACTCCTGTTTATAATTTTAATATCTTTCGGTAATTCCAACTTTACCATGTTTTCCAGATCAACCGGCATATTGAATTTAACTGTAGTAAAATTGATGGTCATTTTTAAATCGTACTTTAACGAAACGATCCTGACCGATTTATAAAATACAATATCCTGATTTCTAAACGGTTCATTTAGATATATTTCAATTTTTTCTTTAGTATTCTTATTCATCCATAAAATTTTATCCGCTATATCGCGCTTAAATGAGATCGTTTCATAATATTCTTTATTTTCCAGTATTATGAACTTAATATCTCCTTTGCCGGAACTTAATCCGGATTCCAATCCTTTTACAACGGAAAAATCATTAATAACTGGTATTCTGCCGTTTACAAGATCGGAAATAAGATTAAAATCAAGATCGAGATTGGAATAAAATTTTAAATCTATTGTCTTTGCATTATCAATGTATAAAACATTATCAAAAGTAAAAAAAATTTTAATAATATCTGCATCCTGAATTATTTCAGTTATAGGGCTTTTAAAGACAGCATCGTGAAAAATAATTCTGACTTTTTTTGGATTATTATTATACTTCGCGTTCCCGGTAGCTTTAAAGTTTTGCTTGCCGGAATGCCCCTCAATACTGAAATTTGCGTTTAAAGTATGCGGTGAATTCGCACCTGCTTTTTCAATCAAACTCAGTAAATAAGTGGTATTCTCGTCATCAGCTTCCCTGAAATCCCCGCCGCGTTTCTGCAAATCTCTGGAACAGCCCGATAAAAAAATAAAAACGGCCAGGGCGAAAAAAAATAAATAATTTAAAATGATTTTCATTTTTCGATTAATATTATTTTCAGGTTATTTCATCAAGGGATTTTTTATTTTTTCTTCGATTTTTGAGTTCTTCTGAAGATCAACTGATTTTTTCCAGTATTCCACTGCTTTTTCGGTTTCACCCATCTTCTTATACGCATCGCCTATGTGGTCATATACAACAGGATCAGGCGATTTTTCTTTATCGAGTCTTTTTTCAGCCAGCAGTAATTTTTTAAGAGCAAGCTTAATATCTCCCTTTTTATAATAAGCCCATCCAAGCGAATCCAGATACGCCCCGTTGGAAGGTGCTATGGCTAAAGCCTTTTGAATTAATTCAATGGACTCGTCTAAATTAATATTGTTTTCCGCATAAAGATAACCAAGATAATTGAAGACCATCGCGTTTTCAGGATTATATTCTATTGCTTTCTTTAACGATTTAATCGTATCGTCAATTTTATTTTGCTTTTCCTGAACAGTCGCAAGATAAAAATAATACGTATCATCATCCTGTTTAAGCTCAATCGCTTTTCTGAAAAGTATCTCAGCCTCCGGAAATTCATTATTGCGGGAAAGTGCAAGGCCTTTAAAAAAATACGGTTTCGGATTATTTGGTTCCTGTTTTATAGCAGCATCAATATACTGTGCCGCATTTTCGAAATTGTTCAGCTGGCTGTAAAGATAGCCTATATGGATCTGAACCTCAAGAGTCGGCCTCATTTTATTGGTTTTCTTAAAATTTACTATTGCGAGATTAATATTTTGCGTCTCTTCATATATTTTACCAAGATAAAAATAAACCTCAGGTATCTTCTCATTTATTGTTAGAACCTGCGTTAACTGCGCTCTTGCAGCATCATACTGGGCTGACTTGTAAAGAATAACTCCTGCCGTGAAAAACTCACCTGAGGCTGTCTTCTTATCGCCCTTTCTGAGCGCTATCCTGCCGAGAGCGATGTGAGGAGAAATTAAAAGGCTGTTATCCAGGCTTATTGTTTTAAGCAAAGAAGCTGCCTCTTTGTCTTTACGTATAAGCTCATAATAAAGAGACTTGCAAAGCACTCCATATATATCGTTTGAAGACATTGCACCGCCTAAATATTCCATTGCCCTGGGATTGTCTTCAATATAATAAATTCTTCCCAGATTAGCGTATATTACATTATTTGCTTCAAATTTACTTAAGTACTGCAGAGAATATTCCTTCGCATCGTCCAGCTGGTACAATTCCATCAATATATTGGATAATAGATATAAGGCAGCTTTATTATCCGAATTGATCTCAATAGTTTTTTCAAGATGCTCTACTGATTTATCAAAGAGATTTTTACTGTAATAAATCCGTCCGATATAATAATTCGCATTTTCTTTATAGTAATCTTCAACCGGGACTGCGTTCGCGAGTTCAATTATATTCCTGAACGAGACAAGCGCTTTGTCGTTATCCTTAAGCCTGTTATAATAGGTAAGCCCTATGGAATAATGAATATTTATCATCTCCGGATAAATATTAACCAACTCTTCAAGTATCTCAACTGCCTTCTTGTTATTATTAATATCAGAATATACTCTATTCAGCAGTAAATAAGGCTTGAAATATCTTTTATCGGCTTTGATTGCCATTTTAGCATACATAATTGCTGTATTATAATTATACATATAATAATAGCATTCTGCTAACTGATAATAGACCTTATCCAATTCCTCCTGAAAAGCGGCAGCATCCATAAAATATTTTATAGCTTTGTTATAATTTTCTGTGTTTTTATAAAAGAGGCCGGTGCTGTACAATGACCAGCCCGATAATATATTATTGGGTGCTTTATACTGATCGGTATTATTCGGTTCAGATGGTTTATTGATTGAAGTACAGCTAAGCGGGAGAACAAACGCGAATAAAATAAAAATATATTTCTTCATAATATTTTTCCAGAACCACAGCAGATTGCCGTGTAATATAGCGATAATATTAGAATACTGATAATTGTCATTATTGTCAAATCTAAATAATAAAAATATTTAAAATAAAGCCTTCCGATATACCATAACTCTTCCCCCTCCGGGTCAGGAAACAAAGTTCGGTCAATAGCGGTTACCGGTGAGCGTATTTCTTGACAAAAAACTTGACATTAAGGATTTTTTTATATAACCATATAATAAATATCTAATATGTTATTGGAGGAAAAAATGTTTGGAATTGATCCGTTATATTGGATAATGATGGCTCCCGTGCTTTTGTTTTCAATGTATGCCTCTTTTAAAGTGAAAAGCACTTTTAATAAATTCTCCAAATATACGACAGGCAGAGGCCTTACGGGAGCTGAAATAGCGCGTCAGATTCTGAGTACCAACGGGCTTAGTAATGTAAACGTTATGGAAACCCATGGTTTTTTATCCGATCACTATGATCCGATAAAGAAAGTCGTGAGGCTTTCACGCGAGGTTTACAACAGCAAATCTGTTGCCTCTATCGGAGTTGCAGCCCACGAAACAGGCCATGCCATACAGCACGCAAAAGCTTACAGACCGCTTATGCTGCGTAATGCCATTGCGCCCACTGCCTCTATCGGTTCAAACTTATCATGGATTATAATCATAGCAGGATTTATTTTCGGCGCGCTTGGCCTCGTAAAGCTCGGCATAGTTCTTTTCAGCGTGGTAGTCGTGTTTCAGCTGATTACGCTTCCGGTTGAATTCAATGCTTCCGCAAGGGCAAAGGAGATTCTGTACAGCCAGGGCATACTTAGCTCAAACGAACTTGCCGGTGTGAGCAGTGTGCTTTCAGCTGCCGCAATGACATATGTAGCAGCAGCAGCTTCATCTATCATGACGCTCCTGTACTTTATGATCAGAGCAGGCCTGATAGGCGGCAGGGACGATTAGTTATATTCAGAATGGGCAGGTACAGTCCCTGCCCTTATAATTTCACCGCAATTTCACGCCGGCACTCTTCCTGAAACTCTCCAGGCGGAAATCCTTGAGTATTTCTTCAGCACGTTCCCTGACTTTAAGAATGGCGCCGTACGGAGTTGTGCCTGAAAAAATCGACATCATTTTTTTCTTTACTGAGTTTTCAACATAAAGCTTGTCGTATTTTAAAGGATTTTCCCATTCCCTTTCTCTTATGCTTATAAGATCATCCATGAAATCAATGACCTCATGCAGCAGAAAAGCCGATTCCTTTAAATATTCATTTTTATCTTTTTCTATTTCTATTTCCTTCGCATTCTTTCTCGCAATCACTGAAATATGATCCTCGATCCTCTTTGGATGCCTCCTGCTTTTCGAAAGCGCGAAATCAGAAAAGCGGTCATCCAGGGCGTGCAGTTTATCCTTTTGCTGATAATCGGTCAGTATTGTCCATAAAATAGAAAAATAATACTGAATAAATTCGGATAACGCGCCATACAGATGAGTCATTTCAATATCCGCAAGCGGATGGAACTGTATTTCATTATATTTCTTTATCTTCGCCGTGTTATCCTCGAATATTTTATTTACCTGTTTTGAAAACGCACTCTCTCCGGCGTTTTTAGGATGTCTCTCTTCATCAATTCTCTGTTTTATCTGCTCAAAATTCGCAATTTCCGCGAGAATAAATCCTTCAAGATTCATTCTTCTTCTTAACGCTGTCTGCAGTCTGTCCTCGAAAGCTTCAACATTAAAAAGCCTGCTTTTATACTCAATAAAAGATTCTTTATATTTTTCACGGACCTTATTTATCAAGAGATCAATTTCTTTATCAGATAATCCCATGTTTCCTCCGCTCCTTAAAAGCAAAGAATCGTATATTCCCCATTGCCAGTTATATCAAAAATAATTTTTTTCAGATGAAATGAAATACATTACAAAATTTTTGAGATATGTTCTAATTAAATGTCCGGAAGAGTCGGAAAAATGCAAGAAATAATTTTAATGATATTCCCCTTTTAAACCAAAAAAAACCTTGCAAATTATAATTGATATGATATTTAGCTCATTAAGAAAATTAAACTCTTTAAGAAACAGCTTGCCTTTGAGTATATTAAATACTCGTTGCAAACGACACCTGAAAAATTACGGTTATTTCTGATAATTTCCACCGTAATACTATTATTACAAATTTTCCAGAATAGACTCATATTTGTTAATTTTAATGGGCTATATTTTTCATCAGCGGAC
The DNA here is from genome assembly GCA_016934735.1 of Spirochaetota bacterium. Lineage (GTDB taxonomy): Bacteria > Spirochaetota > UBA4802 > UBA4802 > JAFGDQ01 > JAFGSG01. Next base: position 30,952 of record JAFGSG010000063.1, read on the forward strand.
ATATTGACATGGGTATTACTTACAAAGATTCAGGGGTTGATGTTGAAAGCGGGAATAACTTCGTTAAACAAATCGCCCCAATTGTTAAATCTACATTCAGCAGAAGAGTCATTACAGATATTGGAGGATTCGGAGCGCTCTTTTCAGGATCATTCCCGGAATTAAAAGACCCTGTACTTGTCTCCGGAACAGACGGTGTGGGCACCAAACTAAAAATCGCTCAAATGATGAAAAAACACGACACGATCGGTATTGATGCGGTTGCGATGTGCGTAAATGACGTTCTTACATTAGGCGCAAAGCCGCTCTTCTTTCTGGACTACATCGCATGCGGAAGACTGATCGAGCAAGTGCTTGTAGACGTAGTCAAAGGAATGGCGGACGGGTGCAGAATCGCAGGGTGCAGCCTCATCGGCGGAGAAACTGCCGAACACCCGAACGTAATGACCGAAGACGATTACGATATTGCCGGATTCGCAGTCGGAATAGTGGATAAAGCAAAAATTATAAATACCGGCAGTATTTCTAAAAATGATATTCTTATAGGACTTTCTTCTTCAGGCGTTCATTCCAACGGATACTCGCTTGTAAGGAAATTATTCTTTGACATTAAAAAATATAAGCTGGATATGACATTCAGCGAACTTTCAAAGCCCCTTGGCGAGACACTTCTCGCTTCGACAAGGATATACTGTAAACCCGTATTATCGTGCATTGACAAAGGGCTTAGTATAAAAGGCATTGTGCATATTACAGGAGGGGGCTTTTATGAAAACATCCCCAGAATTCTTCCCGAGAAAGCCGCAGCAAAAATTGATAAAGGAAATCTTAACATACTGCCTATTTTTAATGTTATTCAGAAAGAAGGCGGCATTGAAGAAAGAGAGATGTTTACAACTTTCAATATGGGAACAGGCCTTATAATTGTGGTGAATAAAACCGATGCTGATAAAACCGTAGAGCTTTTAAATGGATCCGGAGAAGATGCGAGAGTGATCGGCGAAATAATAGACTTTACAGATAATAAAGTTATTATTAGTTAACATCGCTCCGCCTTCACCCGACCATCGCTGTCGTTCTACCGCCCTGTGTGGACCCTCCACTTCGTACTTCCCGCCTTTTGGCAGGAAGAGGGCAACCTGCCGACAGGTTCGCTTGTTTGAGAATATTTGTCATGCTTTTACAGTGAATGGAGGCTTGTGCAATAATGGAAATTAAACCCATCCGCATTCTGCTGATAGAATATAAACATGAACACATCGCTCTGGCAGAGGAATCACTTAGCTCTCTTCAGGATCAATATTCAATTGACATTGCCCGCAGTTTTGAAACAGCAAGGAATTATTTAAAAACTAATAAATACGATATCGCGCTTTCCCGCTTTTTAATGCCGGACGGAAACCTCGTAAAATTTCTAAAAATTCAGAATAATAATTTCCCATTCCCTTTCCTGGTTATAGCTGACCCTGCAGACGAGTTAAATACAATTGAAGCTGTAAGTGCAGGCGCCTTTTACTACAAAATAGAAACAAACGACTTTTTTCACAGAATGCCAGTCATTATTGAACGTTGTATCCGCGAATGGAATTATATGGAAGGACTAAAGAACGCGGAAAATGAAAAAAATGAATCCGAAGCAAAATATTCCATGCTTGTTGAAAAATCCAAAGATGGGGTCATAATAGTACAGGATGAAAAATTTAAATTTGCCAATACTGCATGTACTAAAATTTCCGGTTATACAGTCGAAGAATTGACTGATATGCCTGTAATTACCTTGCTTTCAAATGATTATAAACATATTTTTTCCGTGACATTACAAATGTTTTTATCAGGCAGAGAAATACCCGAAACAGTGGAGGCTAAAATAATACGGAAGGACGGGACACTCAGGGATATCGAAATATCCGCAAGCCTGATACAGTACCAGAATAGAGATGCAGCTCTTGGAATAATTCACGATATTACAAAGCGCAAACACATAGAAAAAATTATGTGGGAATCCGTGGAAAATTACCGCACTTTACAGGAAAATCTTCCGGTAGGTCTTGCCCGAAGCACCATAGACGGAAAAATAATTTTCGCAAATCCGGCACATATTAAATTATTCGGCTATGAATCCGAACAGGAATTCCTGGCAGGCAATGTTATGGATCATTATGCCAGTCCGGAAGATAGAAATACACTGCTTAATAAACTGGAAGCTGAAGGATCAGTTATCAATTATGAATCACAAATGAAAAAAAGAGACGGCAGTTTGATATGGACATCAGCAAGTTTAAGCGCTATATTTGATAATAACCGCAATATCAAATATATTGATGGATTCTGGAAAAATATTACCGAACGAAAAAAAACAGAAGAAACATTAAAAAAAAGCGAACAACTTTACTCGGCATTATTTCAAAACAATCCTATACAGACAGTGGTAGTGGACAGAAACGGCAGAATAATAGAGTTCAATAAGGCAAAGGAAACATCCGGGGACAGAATGCCTCAAATAGGGAATATAATGTATAAAGAATATGCCGCGCATCATAAGAACGATATGCATAAAGAGCTTATGGAATGCATTACATCCGGGGAAATGCGCGAATATCCCGAGCAGATCTACAGAGATAAAATTCTGTCCATTAAAATATCCCCATTCGAAGAAGGCGCTATTATCACAACACAGGATATCACTTTGCAAAAAAAAGCCGAAGAGGAACTTAGAAAAAGCGAAGTAAAATTCAGATTTATAACAGATAACATGCTTGATCTTGTTTCCATGTGCGACAGTGAAGACAGAATGACCTTTAAAAGCCCTTCGCACGAACGGATATTAGGCTATAAAAACAACGAAATCCTTGGAAGAAAAATATATGAGGACGTTTATCCCGACGACGTTGCCGGGTTTAAAGAAAAAATTCAACTTTTAAAACACAGTTCAAAACCGGACTCCGCGATATACAGGCACAGGCATAATGACGGACATTATATCTGGCTTGAAACATACGGGCACGGCATTTTTACTCCTGAAAACGAATATATAGGTTCTATATTCTGTTCAAGGGATATTACTGCCCGGAAAAACGCGGAAGAAAAAATAGAACATCTGAATGAACTGCTCTATGCAATAAAAAACGTGGATCAGCTTATTGCTCATGAAAAAAACATAAACAGGCTTCTACAGAGCATCTGCGACTGTCTTATCCAGTCAAGAGGGCACATGAACGCATGGATAGCATGTGCTGATTCAGGAGACAATATCATTGTAGCGTCTGCCCCGCAATTCAATAGCAAATCTTCAGCCTTTTTTAAAACGCAAAAAAACATCAACTCCTTAAAATGCTTTAACTTAATCAAAGACAACTCTGGAATTGCAATCATCGGCGATATAGCATATTGCGAAGAATGCAGGCTGGTGGAACAGGACCAGACTGCCGATAGAATGGTTATCAGGCTTGAATACAATAATAAAATATACGGCCTTATGAATGTGGGCGTACTCCCGGAGTTTATACACGAAGAACAGGAAAAATCACTCTTGGAAGAAGTTGCAGGAGAAATAGCGTTTTGTTTATACAACAGCGAACTTGAAAAAGAAAAAAAAGAACTGCAAAAACAGCTCTACAGATCAGCCAGGCTTTCCGCTGTGGGGCAGCTTGCCGCAGGAATAGCACATGAATTCAACAACATGCTTTCCGTGATCCTTGGACATACGCAGCTTTCGCTGGAAGAAGATTCAATTGACGAGATTAAACAATCTTTAAAAGAGATAGAAAAAACAACTAAACGCGGAAGCGGTATTGTAACCAAACTGGCAGCGTTTGCAAAACCGAAAGAACCTGACTTCAAAAATCAGGACATCCACAGAATTATAGACGAAGTTATTTCATTGCAAAAGAAACAGCTGCATCTGGATTCCATTATTGTTGAAACAAAATACAATTCAAAGTCAAAAATATCCATGGACCGCGGCCAGATGGAGCAGGTATTTTTAAATCTACTAATAAATTCCATTCATGCTATTAAGCCGAAAAGCAGAGGAAAGATAGTAATTACAACTGCTGACATAAACGGAGAAGTAGAAATCCGCTTTTCCGACAATGGAATAGGCATGGACAAAGAAGTAAAATCAAAGGTTTTTGATCCTTTTTTCACGACAAAAGGCGCGTGGGCCAAAGACGGCCTTGGAATATCCGGAACCGGCCTGGGACTTCCAATTACCCATTCCATTATTAAACAGCATAATGGTACAATTACGGTCAAGAGCCAGAAAAACAAAGGCACAACCTTTATTATTTCACTGCCCATTGATATATCCAGCAGAGTTGCAGAAGAAATACCTGCTTATAATATTCCCAAACAGGATATTGAAAAAATGAAAAGAATGCGTATTCTTCTTGTTGATGACGAATATGAAATGACCGATATATTTAAACATCTTTTTAAAAAGGCCGAATTTCAGAATTTCAAGACAGAAAACAACGGGGAAAAGGTTGTGTCTATTTTTAAAGAATTTAAGCCTGATATTGTCTTTCTTGATATTATTATGCCGCAAATGAACGGAGAAAAAATTTTTAAGGAGATCAAAACTCTCGATAATACTACCCCTATAGTATTCATGAGCGGTAAAGTCGATTTTGAAAAAGACGCATACATTGAAAACGGTGCATTCGACTACATTCAAAAACCTTTTGAAATAAACCAAATATATACCATCCTTAACAAAATCAGAAAGACTGGAGACCAAAACTAACGATTTCGCGGTATTTTAAAAAATACCATACTAACACAACAAATTCATTGCTTAACACTGTAAACTATATTGCGTTAATTTATAAATTTTAGTATTAAAATTTATAAATACTTGACAAAGAAATAATTCGTATTTATTTTTGTTCTCATTAAATTAATAGAAAATACTATTTTTATTATTTTGTTGCTTTTTTCGCGATTATTTTTAATATGCCGTTTATCAGCAAGCTTTAATTAAGCGAAGACTCACTATTTTCCCATAGGGGACACGTTTTACCATGAGAAATAAATGTGCTGATGCATACCAGGAAGTTCTCTCCACAGGCCGTCTAAACTCCGACAACTACACCTTGGCAGATTTTTACACTATAGACAGCGATGACATTTTTACCAAGACTGTACCGTATTATGAATACGTCAAAGATTATAAAGAAAAAAAATACTATTCATATCAACGGCAGCTTGTTTCTGCATGCAATCATAGAGTAAAAGTGAAAGATCCATGGACCGGTGAAATAAAAGAAATGATAATGATGGGTTCTAATAACTATCTGGGTCTCATCACTCATCCAAAAGTTGTGGAAGCAGGCATTAATGCATATCAGCGGTATGGTTCCGGCGCAAGTTCCGCACCTCTTTTAAGCGGCACTTATGACATTACCCGTGAACTCGAGTTAAAGTTAGCAAAGTTTAAAGGCACTGAGGACGCGCTTGTTTTCTCAACCGGTTATTCCGCAAATGTTGGCACTATAAGCGCTCTGCTTAGGCCCGGTGATGTGGCCATAATAGACAAACTTGATCATGCAAGCATTATTGACGGGTGCAGGCTTTCCGGAGCAGATTTGCGGACATTCAAACACCAGGATATTGACAGCCTTGAAAAATGTCTTGAAACATGCAAAGACAAATATAAAGGAAAACTAATAATAGTCGACGGTGTTTATAGCATGGATGGTGACATTTGCCCTCTACCCGAAATAAAAAAAATGTCTGATAAATATGATGCTAGACTTATGGTTGATGATGCTCATGCGACCGGCGTTATAGGACTGTACGGGAAAGGTACGGCTGAATATTTCAACATGGAAGATCATGTCGATTTGATCTTAGGCACTTTCAGTAAAACTCTCGGGGCTGTCGGAGGCTTTGTTGCCGCTTCAACAAAAGTAATAAATTATTTACGTTTTTACAGCCGTTCGTATTTCTTTTCTGCAGCTCTACCACCAAACATTTGTGCAACTGTGAAAGCAGCGATCGAAGTTATTGAAGAACAACCGGAACTTATTCAACAATTGCATAATAATGTTGAATATCTTCATAGCAAGTTGAAGAATCTTGGATTGCGTGTTACTCCTCCCGGAACCGGAATAATAACGGTCATTCTTAATGATGAAGTAACACTCCGAAAAATGAGCAAAGTAATCCATGAAAAAGGCCTTTTCATTAATCCTTTACCATTTCCGTCAGTGCCAAGAGGCGAACCGCGCTTTAAATTAAGTTTAATGGCTACGCATACGCAGGAAGCTTTAGACGAAGCAGCGAATATATTTGAAGAAGCGTGTAATGAATTTGATATTATAGAGTCCAAAGTTTATGCAATGTTAGCATCTGTTTGAATAATCCTTTATGTATAAAAAAAACTCCAGTGATTTTTCAGCAGACTTTATAATTATTGGTTCAGGTTTAGGTGGTCTTATTACCGCTGCATATCTAGCACGTGCAAAATACCGTGTACTAGTTCTTGAAAAAAATAGTGAAATAGGCGGTAAATGCGCAACACGTACGATAAATGGCTATAGATATGTCATCGGGGCAAATGGTTTCGGAAGCAGAACGGCTAGTATTTTACAAAATTTTGGAATCAATATAAAATGGATTCCAGCTTCATTTCATATCTATGGAAAAAATGGTTCCCTTAAATTTCCCTTCACATTTTTATCTTTCAAAGAACTTAAAACATTTGGAATGAATTATTATTCAATTTTAAAAATGTGTGCTAAACTTGGTAAAACGATACTGTTGCCAAGTTTAGCAGGTAAAACATACCGTAATTATATCGATTATTTAATCGATGAGCCGGATGCAAAAGAGTTATTGTTCCTTGAAGCATGGTATGTCGGATCACATCCCGATTGGTTGTCTGCCTCTGCTTTAAAATTCTTTATGGGTACCTTCTATGGATTTAATAAACCTATTTATCCATTAAGTGGAGCGCAGGCTATTCCGATAGCACTTTCAGACTACATCAAAATTCATGGAGGTACTGTATTAACCAAACAGAATGTTACAAAAATTGGCATCGAAAATGGTACAGCAAAAGTAGTTCAGGTTGGTAGAGATTGGTTCTCTGCAAAATATGCAATAATCAGCAATGCAGAAACTGCTCAAACACTTTCCATGCTTAACGATAAGAAGGAAATATTTCCAATAAAAAATAATTATTTATCTCCGAAAAGTGCATTCTCATTTGCATTATTACTTTTGTCTTTAGATGCTAATAAAGCCCCTAAAACAATCGCTAATCCAAATCCTTCTCTAGAGACCAACTCTCCATTGCTTATCAGGCCTATATGTGAAATCATTGGTGAGCTAGAAAAAGGGGAAATCAACAATTCTCCGGTTTGTAATCTCGTGTTATCAGATCTTAAAGCGCAATTGATGAGTGGCGCCCGACTAACACATCTGCCTGTTCATGTATCAATTCTTTGGCCTCAAAAGCTGCAAAAAAAATTAAATCTTAAATCCCTAACTCAATCTATTTTAATAGAGATAAATAAACGATATCCAGGCTTTGCTGATGCAGTTACATCTTCCCAATGGTTAACCCCAACAGATTATAAAAAACGCTTTGATTTCTCAAGCAATCCAGCACCGATCCTTGAAACACCAACTTATACTAAACAATCTTGGAAATTGCCAGTAAATGGTCTTTATAATGTAGGTGCAACTGTTTTACCTTCAGGATCTCATACAGGAACAGCGATTGAATCAGGTCGCTTATGCGCTAAAGATATTTTAAATTACATCTAAGTTAGCTTTTTATTTTTTTTCTCTAGTACCATTTAATATCAAAAGGATAAAGGCCATGCATGTAAAAGTATATAATAGCATTACAGAAATAGACGAAGAAAAATGGAATGCATTAATAGGGAGAAATCGCATTATCTGTTCTTTCAAATTTTTACTAGCTGTTGAAAAATCTCATATAAACGATTGTGAATATTACTATCCCGTTGTTTACGAAAATAATCAAATAATAGCTCATGCATGCACATATTCAATCACTACAGATTTGGATACACTTGCAAAAGGTATAAGTAAAAAAATAATTCAACTAATTCGCTTCTTCTGGAAAAATTTTTTAAAAATTAAATTTTTAGAGTGTGGTACACCAATAGCAATTGGAAATACAATATCTTTTGCTGAAAATATCGATAAAAAAAAAGCATTAAACATACTAGTGGATTGTGTAGAGAAAATCGCAAATAACAGACGTTTAAATATTATTCTTTTCAGAGATTTTTACGAGGATGAAATTAACTTTTTTAACGATTTAAACAAAAAAAAATATAAAAAAGTAAATAATCTTCCTAATGCAATTCTTAAAGTAAAATGGAATAGTTTTGATGAATATATAAATGATCTCAGAAGTCATTATAGATATAAATTTAATAAATATTTAAATAAAATAAAACAGGAAAAAATAAAAGTTGAATTATGTAATGATTTTATAGATATCGCTGAAAATCTTCAAACCTTATGGCAAAATGTTTATGATAATGCGAAAGAATACAAGAGAGAAATTCTTACAAAAGATTTTTTCATTTATTTGAATTCATATTTAAAAAATAAAGCAAAAATTATATTATTGAAAAAAGATTTAAAAATTATCGGATTTGCATTATTATTAATCGATAATGATATCTTAAGGTTTATGTTTTCAGGAATTGATTATAAGTATAACATTGAGCACTCTACATATTTTAATTCTCTTTTGTGTATTGTTAATCAAGCAATTATTGAACAAAAAAAAGAAATAGATATTGGCCTTACAACCTACATTCCGAAAATGAATGTTGGTGCAAAAATCGTAAATTTATATATGTATATAAAACACACAAACAGACTGCTTAATCCATTAATAACCAACCTCTTTACTATCATGAATCCAAAAATAGAAATAAAAACAAATAATGTCTTTAAAGAAAAAATTGAAAATAAATTTGCAAAAAAATATTCGTTAATACATAATTAATATAGTCTTATAAAAATTACTTAATTATAATGGTTTTTCCGATAAAGATGTAATGATAAATCCATTAAATACAAAAATGGAGCTCAGTGTTCGAGCTACCCATACTTTTTTTTTGGCTTTTGAAAAGCAATATGGGAAAAGTGAACTGACCAAACTTATTGATGGAACCGGAATGTCTTTGGATTACTTTGATGACGAAAATAACTGGATATCATATGATTATTTCTGCCATGTATTAGATAAAATAGTTGATATTTCAGGTGATCCGAATTATGCATATAAACTTGGATTAACAGCAGCTAAAAGTAATAGCTGGGGACTAATAAAACTAATAATTACAACTTTTGTTAGCTGTACATATACATATAAAAAAGTAATCTCATTAAGTCCGAGATGGGCAAAAAGCGGGAAATTTAACTTTTTAAAAATTAAAAAAAATAAGGCAACACTTGAATATAAATTACGAGAAGATTTAAAACAATATAAAAATAATTGTCTTAGCATACAAGGCCAATTAGCGTCTATCCCTACTTATTATAATCTCCCCCCTGCAAAAATACGCGAACTCCAATGCGCAGCAGATGGAGCAGATTCGTGCATTTACGAAATCAGCTGGAAAAATCCACCATATAAAAAAATGGGTTTTTATTTTTTTTTAGCAGGAATTGCATTCTCTATACTACTATATTATTTATACCGACATTCATTCATTTCATTATCATTTATTCATGCACTGGTATTTATTATTATCCCGGCAGCAGGTTATTCAATATGGAAGCTGATAAACGATAAAGAAACAATTAAGGATAATTATAAAAAAATTGAACAACAAAACGAAGTGCTTACAAAACACCTTGAAGAAATTGAAAAGCTTAACGAGATACTTCAAAACAAAGTTGAAGAAAAAACCAATGAACTTCTGGCAAGCAATGACGATTTAAGAATGAAGATAACCGACCTTAAAAACAACGAGGATGAATTAATCAGATCGGGTAAAATGTCAATAATTGGGAAAATTTCCGAGGAAGTTGCGGATAAATTAAAAAAGCCTCTGAATAAAGTGCATAAAATACTGGCAGATGTAACAGGTAAAACTCACGAAGACACCATAAAGAGCAGTCTTACAGGCGCGCAAAGAGCAGCAGACAGATGTGAAAAAACGCTCAACGAACTTCTATCCTTTTCACATATCGGGAATAATTTATCTGTTCATGGAGTAGATGTAAATAAATTAATCGAAGAGTGCGCGAATAAAGCAAATGAACAAATATCCAATCCGGATATCAAAATATGTACAAAATTTACAAATGATCTGCCTATAATTTCGGCAGATTATAAGCAGATAGAACAAATTATAATGATTTTTATAACAAACGCTAATGACGCAATTAACGAGGCCTTAAAAAATAGCAATAAGAAAGAAGGTGAAATCTCAATACAGACATCCTTTCAGGACAATAATATCCTCATTGAAATTAAAGACACTGGATCCGGAATCCCCAACGAGGTAATAAAAAAAATATTTGATCCATTTTTCTCCACAAAAAGTACGAGCAAAAGAAAAGGCATGGGCCTTACATTAAGCTATAACTATATTAAACAGCTTGGCGGAAAAATTGACGTAAAAAGCGATGAAGGCAAAGGTACTACATTTACAATTGCTTTTCCGGTAACGGAAAATAATAATACTTTTATTAAGTAATTTTTTAAAATTACGAAAAAATAGCAATTATATGAAACGCGAAGACCTGGACCCAAAACTCATAAAACTAGAACATAGTGTTAAAGCGATCGGCCATTTACTCCAATCATTTGAAGCGGACTATGGCAAGGATGAGCTTGTTAAATTTATGGATAGAACAGGAATTCCGCTTGAATATTTTAACAACAAAAACAACTGGGTAAGCTTCGACTATTTTCTGACTTTACTTGACCAACTTGTTGAACACACCGGAAATCCGCAAATAGCTTTTAAATACGGTTTAAACACTGTAAAATACGGCGATACATGGGGAATACTGAAAACACTTTTTACTATAATACCCTCACCCATGTATATGTATAAATCCGCAATTAGATTTAATGGCAGATATAGTAAAGTAACCATAAGTAAAATAAATGAACTAAATAAAAATAAAGTTATAATTGAATTTGGTTTTAAAGAAGGTTATAAAACTAATGTGAATAATTGTCTCAATATACAAGGAAGCCTTGTATCTCTACCAACATATTTTAACATGCCTGTTGCTGAAGTAAAAGAACTGCAATGTGCTGCCAAGGGCGCAGACACATGTGTTTACGAAGTAACATGGCAGGAAATAACCAATAAAAAAAATAAATTTTTTTCTTTACTTACGGGCATCTTTGCCGTATACTTATTGTACGCTGTAATCAATTGGTTCGGTTTAGATATAAACACATTAATTAAAATAATATTGTGTGCGATTCCAATCGCGTTCTACAGCGTGGGCCGCGCCATTGATTACAAAATGACAATACGCGACAACATGGAGGTAGCACAGGACCAGAACAAGGCGACAATTGAATCTCTGGAAAATGTTCAGGAAATAAACGAAGAACTTCAGAGAAACATCGACCGGAGAACCCAGGAACTAAAAATTACCAACAGAAAACTTGCAGAAACAGTGATCCTCATACAAAAAAGCGAGCAAGACCTGCTGACAGCGGAAAGAATGGCAGGCATAGGACAGCTTGCCGCAGGCGTGGCCCACGAGATCAATAATCCAATGGGTGCTGTAAGAAACTACCTGCAGGATGTTCTGGAAGATATCCCTGATAATGATCCGCGGAGACAGGCTCTTATAGAAGCGGAGAAAGCCACAAAAGAAAGTAAGATATTAATAAACGACCTCCTGTCATTTTCAAGGACTTATGAGAATTTATATATTGTCGATATTGACGTTAACGAAGTACTGGAAAGGATCTGCGAGAGAATCAAGTTTTCAAATTTAAATATTAAAATTAATAAATACTTGACTCCCGGCATTCCTTTGATAAAATCAGACCAGATGCAGGTGAATCAGTCATTAAACAACATAATTCTAAATGCCTGCAACGCTATAAAAGAGAATGGATTGATCGCGGTAAGGACTTCGTCCGGTCCGGAAGGCATCCATATCGAAGTAACAGATAACGGAGAAATAATTCCGCCGGATCTACTGGATAAATTTTTTGACCTGTCCGGTATGGAATTTAAATGGGTGGGAAGAAAAGACCTTGAAATCGCGATGAGCTACAGCATAATTAAACGCTTTAACGGAGATATAACAGTAAGCAGTTCAGTTGAGAACGGCACAATATTTAAAGTTCTAATTCCTTATATAATTAAAGTATAACCTTTTAACAATTTGTCGGATGTGGTTTTGTTCAATGCAAAATTGAACTATACTCAATAAGTTCATAAAATAGCCCGGCCTTAGAGGGCTTTATGTTCTTACTCAGTATATATTGCTATATATAATAGTTTATGCAAATGCCGGCAGAACACAATTTAGTCAATCTTTGACACCCGGCCTGGTTGGTATTCCTTTTCACAGAAGCCGGAAAAGGAATATATCTTAGCGGATATATTTTACTTTAATGATTATTTCGAGGAATTAGAAATTGAGTATTAAAAAAGAAGAACGAGTTAACCTCCTTTTAATCGAAGATGATATCGATTTTAAAACTTCATTAGCAAACCGACTTGCTAAAAATGACTGCAATGTCACAGCTGTCGGGTCTGCAGAAGAAGCGCTGGAATTAGTCGGTTCCGGAAACTACGAGGTAATAGTTTCCGATATTAAACTGGAAGGAATGGACGGGCTGGAATTTCTTTCCAGGATTAAAAAAATCAATGAAGATTTGCCCGTCATTCTCGTAACCGGGTATGCCAATCTTGATACGGCAAGACAGGCGGTTGCCCTGAATGCCTATAACTATCTTCTTAAACCTCTGGAAAATATTTCCGATATACTGATACCAATTAAAAACGCCGTTCAAAGTTATAAGCTTCAAATCGAAAATAAAACACTAAAAGAACATTACGAAAATATTGTAACAAGTGTTCCTGACGGGATTTTAACAATAAACAGCTCTACTTTAAAAATTGAATCCGTAAATAAAACATTTTTGAAAATATTCAATACATCTGAAAAAGAAGTGCTGAATAAAAAAATTGATAAAATATTTGATAAAGAAGTTACTGATAAAATAAAATATCTCATGGAATCGCTCGGCCTGGACGGGAACGCTCTGTCTTTCGAGTGGCTCACATTAAACCAGAACGAAAAAATATTCTGGGCGAATATCACGCTAAAAAGAGCTGTAATCGGCAAGAAGGAAAGCATCCTCATGGTTGTCTCGGATATCACCAATTTAAAGCGGGCGGAAGAAGATAAAAAAGAACTGGAAGTACAGTTCATCCAGATGCAGAAACAGGAAACTATCGGAAGCCTTACGGGAGGGATAGCACACGAATTCAACAATATACTTTCAATAATTTTGGGGCATGCTCAGCTTTCTTTAAGTGAAAATGCCAGTCCTGAACTGAAAAAATCACTGACAGAAATTGAAAAAGCAACCATGCGCGGAAGCAGTTTAGTCGAGAATATGACTACATTCGCAAGCCCAAACCAGCCGGCTTTAATACCGCAGGATATCCGGGATAGCATTGACAGCGTTCTGCAGATGCAGGACAGGCAACTGCGTTTTCAGAATATTGAAATCGAAAAAAATTATTCCAATGAACTCGTTGCGCTATTCGATTCCGGTCAGATGGAACAGGCTATCTTAAATTTATTAATAAATTCCATGCATGCCATAAAACCGAAAGGGAAAGGCAAAATCTCAATAACCGTCCGCGATCTGGAAAATTCTATTGAGATAATCTTTCAGGATACCGGGATAGGCATGAGTCAGGAAACGCAGGAAAAAATATTTGATCCTTTCTTTACAACCAAAGGCGCATACTCAAAAGACGAACATGATATATCCGGAACCGGATTGGGACTCTCAGTAACAAATGCGATAATTAATCAGCATCATGGCTCAATTTCGGTTGGGAGCGAAGTGAATATCGGAACTACATTCAGAATAGGCATCCCTGCGGCAAAAACAGCCCTTGAAGAAAAAATAATAACGGCTGAATTATCACAAAACATCAACATGGAAAAGATCAGAAACCTCCGTATACTGCTTGTAGAAGATGAAGACGAAATAGTTAAATTGCTGAAACTAGTTTTTAAAAAGGCCGGATTAAAAAATTTTTTAATTGAACAAAACTCCAAAAAGGCAGTGAAAGCCTTTATTGATTTTAACCCGGATATTGTTTTTATTGATCTGATAATGCCGGAAATGAACGGGAAACAGGTTTTTGAAGAAATAAAAAAAATAAATGAAAAAGTGCCTCTTGTGCTTATGAGCGGAAAAATTAATATAAAAAAGGAAGAACTTTCACAAATGGGTTCTTATGATTATATAAAAAAACCGTTCAATATAAACGATTTATATAAAATCCTTGATAGAGTATCTTTATAAAGAATTCAGATATCCCTCTATTCCCTGAGCAGCCTGCCTTCCCTGCGAGATTGCCCTTACAACAAGCGAAGCTCCGGATGCAGAATCTCCTGCTGCGAAAATTCCGTCGATATTCGTCATATAATCCGCGTTAACTTTAATATTGCCCCGTGAATCAGTGCTAATCCCCATATTCTTAATCAGTTCATGCTCAGCATGAAGAAATCCCATAGCGAGAAAAACAATGTCGGCTTTTATAGCAATATCAGTTCCGGGCAACTCTCTCATTCTATAGGAATATTTTTCATCGTAATACCATTCAACCTGCACTGCTGTGATGCTGCTAACTCTCCCGTTATCCCCATCGAATCTTTTTGTCAATATATTCCAATATCTTTCACAGCCTTCTTCGTGAGAGCTTGATGTCTTTAAAAGTTTAGGCCAAAGCGGCCACGGTTCATCATCTGTTCTGTGCTCCGGCGGCTTAGGCAAAAGCTCTATCTGTGTTATATTTGCAGCGCCCTGCCTGTTTGCGGAACCGACACAGTCTGAACCCGTATCGCCGCCGCCTATAACCACAACGTTTTTATTATATGCCCTTATGAGTTCCTGTTCGGGAATTACATCGCCTCTCACGATCTTATTCTGCTGGGTAAGATATTCCATAGCAAAATAAATACCGGTCAAGTCCCTGCCGGGTATCTCAAGGTTCCTCGGTTCACGCGCGCCGATTGTCAGACAAATTGCATCAAACTCGTCTTTTAATTTTAAAATATCACTGCCTATCCTCACACCGGTTTTAACAATAAGACCTTCCTGTTTTAATATATTCACCCGCCTGTCAATTATGTTTTTGTTGAGTTTAAAATCCGGAATACCGAACCTTAAATAACCGCCGACACTGTCTTCAGCTTCATAAAGTACAACCGTATGCCCTGCTTTGTTTAAAATATCCGCACACGCAAGGCCTGCCGGGCCGCTGCCTATTACAGCTATCCTTTTACCTGTCCTATTCTTCGGCGGCCTTGGCACAACATAACCCTCTTTGAACGCTTTTTCGATTACAAAAAGCTCATTATTTCTTATGGTTACCGCCTCGTCATTAATTGAAAGCACACATGATGCTTCGCACAAAGCAGGGCAAACGCGGCCGGTAAACTCAGGAAAATTATTTGTCTCCTGTAAAATTCCATATGCTGCCTTATAATCTCCCCTGTAGATCATATCCTGCCACTCAGGCATCATATTCGAGACCGGACAGGCCCAATGACAGAAAGGGACTCCGCAATCCATGCACCTGGAAGCCTGAAGCTTTCTGGCCTGCTCCGGAAGTTCCTGTTCAACTTCATGATAATCCCTGACACGCTCCTCTATAGGCCTGTAGCCGCCTTCTTCCCGTTTTATGTTTAAAAAACCTGACGGATTACCCATTAGAATATTTCCTCCAATTGCTCTTCTTCCCTGATCTTCTTGAGCTTCTCATCGATCATAGAAATTTTTATTTCATTCATAGCGCGTTTGTATTCAAACGAAATTACTTTGATAAACTTAGGAAGATAATCATACCAGTTCTTGAGTATATCTTTCGCGTTGCTGCTGTCCGTGTATTTAATATGTTTCTGAAGCAATTCCAGTATAAAATCCTGATCTTCATAATCCCTTACCTGTGACAATTCAACCATACCCTTGTTGCAGAAATAATCAAAATTGCCGTCCCTGTCCAATACATATGCAATCCCACCGCTCATGCCTGCTGCGAAGTTGCGGCCCACTCTGCCAAGCACTATTATGCGTCCGCCGGTCATGTATTCTGCGCAATGATCGCCGGTACCCTCAACAACCGCTGTTGCGCCGCTGTTTCGCACGCAGAAGCGTTCGCCCGCTATGCCGCGGATAAAGGCTTCTCCCCCAGTAGCGCCGTATAGTACGGTGTTGCCGACTATTATGTTCTCCTCAGCTTTAAAGACTGAATCCCGCGAAGGCGTAACTATAAGCCTGCCGCCGGAAAGCCCCTTGCCGAGATAATCGTTGGAATCGCCTTCAAGGCGGAATGTGATTCCCTTTGCAAGAAAAGCGCCGAAGCTCTGCCCGGCACTTCCGCGGAACACGCATTCAATGCTGTTGTCCGGAAGTCCGGCGTCACCGTATTTCCGGGAGATCTCATATGAAAGCATGGCGCCTGTAGCGCGGTCCGTATTGCTTACCTGCATTTCAATGTTTATCCGGCTTCTGTTTTCATCGCTCATTGCCGGCTTTGACTTTTCAATTAGCACTTTATCGAGAACATTTTCAATCTTGTGTATCTGACATTCAATGCAGTAACCAGTATTCCTTCCGGCTTCCGGGGATCTGTAAAGTATCCCGGAAAGATCGACTTTCCCTGCTTTCCAGTGATCAATATTTCTTGATATTAAGAGATCGGTTCTGCCGATGAGCTCATCAAATCTCCGTACTCCTATCATGGCCATAATCTCGCGTACTTCCCGCGTTAAAAATGTAAAATAATTGATAAGATGCTCCGGCCTGCCTTTAAATCTTTTTCTTAGCTCAGGGTCCTGAGTGGCTATACCGACAGGGCATGTATTTATATGGCATTTTCTCATCATCACGCATCCGAGGGAAATGAGCGTTCCTGTTCCGAAACCGAATTCCTCTGCACCCAGAAGCGCTGCAATGACAATGTCCCTGCCTGTTTTTAACTGACCGTCCGTCTGTAGGCGCACTCGTCCCCTGAGATTATTCCGGACTAGGGTCTGATGCGTCTCTGACAGGCCGAGCTCCCATGGCAGTCCCGCATGCTTTATTGAGCTTAAGGGGCTTGCGCCTGTGCCTCCGTCGTATCCGCTTATTAGAATATTGTCAGCATGCGCCTTGGCAACCCCGGCTGCGATAGTGCCTACTCCGGCTTCCGAAACGAGCTTAACGCTTATCCGCGCATTCGGATTGGCGTTCTTAAGATCGAATATCAGCTCCGCAAGATCCTCTATCGAATAAATGTCATGATGAGGAGGAGGCGAAATTAGAGTAACACCCTGTGTGGAATAGCGCGTCTTTGCTATTATTCTGTCTATCTTGTGTCCTGGAAGCTGGCCGCCCTCGCCCGGCTTCGCTCCCTGAGCGATCTTAATCTGGATCTCATCCGCATTTGCAAGGTAATTGCTGGTCACTCCGAATCTGCCCGAAGCTACCTGCTTTATCGCGCTTCTGGCAAATGAGCAATCCTGACGCATAAGGAATCTACCCGGATCCTCTCCGCCTTCCCCGGAATTGCTTCTTCCGCAGATAGCATTCATGGCAACACCGATAGTTTCGTGCGCCTCCCTGCTTATCGACCCGTAAGACATTGCGCCTGTTGTCAGGCGTTTCAGAATACCGGGCAACGGTTCAACTTCCTCGACAGGAATCGGATTGTTCTTAAAATCAAGCAGACCTCTGATGACATGAGGCCTACGGTTGCTTTCATCCACAAGCCCGGAAAACTCTTTATACCTAGCGTAATCCGACGTGCGCACTGCCCACTGCAGAAGGCGTATTGTATCCGGGGTCCACGCATGCCTCTCGCCGCTCTTTCTGTACTGATACACACCCTGTGATTCAAGAGAGGATATTTTTTGATAAGCTGATTCATGTTTCATCAGAGATTCTTTTGCAATTTCCTTTATTCCTATACCACCAATCCTTGAATCTGTTCCAGAAAAATATTTATCTATAACTTCTTTTCCAAGTCCCACTGCTTCGAATATCTGCGCACCCCGGTAGCTCCTAAGAGTGGAGGTACCCATTTTAGACAGCACCTTCAGGAGACCCTTGTTTACAGCCTTGATATAATTATCAACCGCATGCTCACTGTCAATATCAGAAGATAATTTTCCACGTTTATATAAATCCTCTACTACAGCGATCGCGCCATAAGGATTCACAGCGTCTGCGCCGTAACCGAAAAGAAGGGCAAAATGCATCACTTCCCTGGGTTCCGCCGACTCTATTACTAGCCCGGCCATTGTTCTCTTCCTGGATCTTATAAGATGATGATGCACACCGGCGCATGCAAGAAGAGACGGAACGGGCGCTTTATCGCAGCCGGTTTCCCTATCAGATATTATTATGATGGTATTTCCGCTATCAATACTTTCCTCTGCTTCAGCACACATCCTCTCGATAGCAGCTTCAAGACCGGATACGCCGTCACTGACATTGAATGTTGCATCAATTACCGCTGGTCTGAAATTGGAATTGTTTATGTTTTTCAGCTTCTGAATATCCGGCTGAGAAAAAACCGGACTTGTAAATTTAATTACCCTGCAAAGCTCCGGATCCCCGGATAGAATGTTTGTATATGAACCTATGAAACTGGTTAATGTCATGACAAGTTCTTCGCGTATTGAGTCAATGGGAGGATTTGTAACCTGCGCGAACATCTGCTTAAAATAATTGAACAAGGGCTGGGGCTTATCGGAAAAAACTGCAAGCGGAGTATCTGTTCCCATTGACCCTGTCGGTTCCTGGGCAGTCTGAGACATATGCAGAATAATGGTCTCGATATCTTCCCTCGTATACGCATTAACAATTTGCAATTCGAGCAGCTTAGTGCCGGAAATCTCAGCCGGAGGCTCATCTTTAGACATAATTTCCGAAAGAATGATTCTGTTCTCCTCAACCCATTTTTTATAGGGCTGCTGATGTGAAATTATGTCCTTGATCTCTTTATCGGGTATTATCCTTCCCTCCTCTGTATCGACGAGAAGCAGTTTGCCTGGCATAAGGCGTCCTTTGTAAATGATATCTTCCGGCGCAAATGTCTGCACCCCGACTTCCGAGCCCATTACGATCAGGTCATCTTTTACGATATAATATCTTGACGGCCTGAGACCGTTGCGGTCAAGAGTACCGCCTACATACCTTCCGTCGCTGAATACAATAGAAGCCGGCCCGTCCCACGGCTCCATGAACGACGCGTGATATTCATAAAAATATTTTAGATCGTCAGGAATGGGGTTTTTATCATTCCAAGATTCCGGGATAAGCATCATTATAGCATGTGGAAGCGACCGGCCGGTCGCAGCAAGCATTTCAAGAGCATTATCAAGCGAAGCTGAATCGCTTTTACCAGGCTCAATTACAGGAAGAATTTTTTTTATACCGCTGCCAAATGGATCAGATTCAAAAAATGATTCCCTCGCCTGCATCCAGAACCTATTTCCTTTTATAGTATTTATTTCGCCGTTATGTGCAAGAAGCCTGAAAGGCTGAGCAAGGTCCCATGACGGGAATGTGTTCGTGCTGAATCTCGAATGAACAAGTGCGATCGAACTCGAAATCCTGTCAGATCTTAGATCCCGATAATATCTTTTCAGCTGTGAAGGCATCAGCATGCCTTTATACACAATAGTCTTTGAAGACAGGGAAGGGATATGGAACAGAGCCTTTTGTTTTAAATCAGAATGCCTGATTTTATTTTCAATTGACTTACGTATTATATATAATTTTCTCTCAAAAACATCCTGCTGAAGAGACCTCCCCGCAACGAACACCTGTTTGATAACGGGTTCAGAGCGTTTTGCAATTTCTCCAATAACGGAATTATCGACTTCTATGTCTCTCCATAGTATTATTTTCTGACCTTCTTCTTCAGCTGCCTTATTGAATTCAGCGATACATTCCTCAGCCTCCCCGGAATCCCGAGGCAGGAATACAAGGCCTGTGCCGTACGATCCTGATCCGGGAATATTCTTTATTTCCTGTTTGTAAAATTCATGAGGGATCTGTAAAAGAATACCGGCGCCGTCGCCTGTCTTATTGTCAGCACCTTCCGCGCCCCTGTGCTCCATCCTCTCAAGCACTTCAAGCCCGCGCCTGATAATATTATTCGATTTTTCTCCTTTTATATGCGCTACAAATCCGATTCCGCAGGAATCGTGCTCGTAGTCATTACTGTAAAGTCCTCTTGTAGTATTTCCCGGCATCATAATTTTATCACTTCGATTTTTAATAATTCCTTTATATTTAAAAATAATGGTACAATTTAATTATAGACAACATTATCTTAACAAGACAAATTTATATTGTCACTGTTGAAATAATTATATTTTACAAAAACATAAAATCAAACTAATTTTAAGGCAAATTAACAAAAATGCCTGCTGTTATAATGCAGCCGGCATTTTAAGCACCGCTTTTTATATGTTATTTGTTTTTTGTTCTACTCCCCTTCCCCGTATTCTTCATTCATTTCAAATTCATTGCTGGATAACACCGATGTTTTTATTGCCGATATTGTCCGGTAAACATCCCGGGGGTTCATTTTTTTCCCGTGTACATTCAATATATGATCATCTATTGATATTCCGAAAAGCCTTTCATTCTCCTTTAAATAGGGTAAAATCAATTCCCAGTCACGGTTGGTAAAAGGCGATATTATTCCGCCGTTCAGTTGTTCATCGACAATTTTTTTAAACGGGTCGCGAACAAAAATCGCCCCGCCGGATGCGAGAGAAAACAGGTTCGAGCCCGGATAAGGGACATCCTGCGGTATTACGTTTCCGTCTTTATCAAACGCAAGCCCGTTAAGTATCACAAACCCGCCGCCATTGTACGGGTCTCCCGCCATAAATGATTCCGCGAGAAAATCGAGCGCGGTGCCGTTTATGACAACTCTGGGCTTCCCGACTGCATTAATAAGCGGACGTCCGGCAGCATTGCCGAGAACATACACTTCACCGCCCTTTGCTCCGTACATAAATGTCTGTCCGACATCGCCGTAAATAACAAGTTTGCCCGACATCATAATCTGGCCAAGCTGGTCCTGTGCGTGTCCATGAACATGTACTTCAAGCCCGTCGATCCCTGATGCCAGATAGTCACCGCTGGAGCCGTACGAATCAATGCGCACACCGTTTGAATCTGATCCCAGGCCGCAGCCGAGAAAGCGCTGGCCGCGCTGGCCAAAGCAGATAAATTTCTTCCAGCCCAGGCTGTTTGCTCTTGATATTATCCCGGCAAATGAATTATCCCCTTCGGGATCGAATCCGTTCGCGTCCGCCACCAGAATTTTTTCGTCTTTTAATGGTGCGCGGAGCTTATTGCGCGAAGCAAAATCTATTCTGCTGAAAATTCCTGATGGAATGCCGTTCATAACCGGTACAGATCTGTAAATAGTATCCAGTGCTTCAGATAGTATCTGCAGAACGGAGCGATGACTTTTCTGCCCTGTGTCGTAACGCCTGTCAAAAAGCAATGTTAAAAGCTGTATTGCGGATTCTTTGACGGAATCGGATTTAGAAATCTCAATAAGCATATTGATATATGCTGCGATCTGAATATAATCCCATTTTAAAAAAGCATCCTTTGTAATTTCGAACAGCTTTTCAATATTGCCTTCTTTAAGAAGTTCTCCGGTTTCGGATTGTACGGAACTTTCGACTTTCACCGGGGAACATTCTTTTGTAAAATCGTTCGGCCTTTTATTTTTAGGCACATCTATGACGCGGCCGAACTTGTCTGTGCAATTGAGGCTCATTTTTCCCGGTGATGTTTCAGAGACAGTAAAAATAAAAGCGCCTCCGTCCGTATAGCTGCCCCCGCGCGCGTTCCAGTAATTATCCGCGACGATCCCGAACCTTTTATCTTCTTTAGCCAGGCTTTCAAGGGTTGCGTCAATGGCCTGCTTTTCAGAACAGATAAGGCCGATTTCCACTTCGCCCTTCTGCAGGGCAAACACCTGAGGCCTTAGCATAGCCGTATCGGTGATGCCGATAAGCTGATACTGGCTGTTTTTCACATCTGTACGCGCGATGATAAAAAACCAGGGGCCGTCCGGCGAGCCGTGTATATGAGTGTTCTGTATCTGGCGGTATATCTGCTTTTTCTCATCAGGCAGGTTGTCGAAATCCATTTCGCTTGTCGGCGCAAAAGCTTCAATAATATATTCAAGAGGATAGCCGTATATCCTGTTCAAAAGATCAAAGACCAGGATGGACACTTCGGTATCGGTTAGGAATAACGGGAACACATTCCGCTGTTTAAGATATTCGGATATGGAATAATAGTTAGCGAAATCCCCGTTATGGACGAGCGCTTCATCAAGGCCTATGAACGGGTGCGCGCCTCCCGGATGCCACATACGGCCCTTTGTCGGATAGCGCTGGTGGGCTATCCATATATGAGCGTCGAAATTCTCAAGTTTGTAATACTGCGCGACCTGTTCCGCGTAACCCACGATCTTGAGTATCATCATATTCCTGCCGTGGGAGAGTATAAAGGCTTTCTTATCCGTTATCGCACTGTACATCGCGTAATTCAGCTTATAGGAATTCTGATAAATGAATTCTTCCTCCGTCCTGTCCATGCCGAGCATTTCCAGGCGGCGCTCTTTTCTGAAGGCCGAAAGCACTTCAGGTTTAACGCGCACAAAATACCTTTT
The DNA here is from genome assembly GCA_016934735.1 of Spirochaetota bacterium. Lineage (GTDB taxonomy): Bacteria > Spirochaetota > UBA4802 > UBA4802 > JAFGDQ01 > JAFGSG01. Next base: position 53,886 of record JAFGSG010000063.1, read on the forward strand.
TACCTGCGGAGGCTTAACTTCCAGGCCTTTTATATCCCGGTAATCGTCAATTGTCTCAACATAAGCCTCATGATCCACCCTGAAAAACGGCTTTATATACCTTGACTCCATTTCTCCGGTAAATGATTCATCAAGAATGGCTACCTGCAGCAAAAAATCTTCATCAAGCGTTTTACGGTCAACTCCAAGCTTCCCGGGGCTCAGTCCTACCGCGGCCAGCCCGCCGCCTTTGCCGTTGCCCCTGTTATGCATCTGAATGGAAGGCTCAAAAATATGCTTTCCGCTTACGGGGATATTACACGCAAACCCGGTAACCCCGCAGCCACCCTCCCCGGTTTCAAGTTCTTCTCTGCTGACTTTCTCCGCTGAATAGGGCAGTTCCTTTCGGCTTCTTAATATTTCGCGTGCGAAATTACGATTACTCATGAAAAAACCTCGCTATATAACAGGTATGCGATTCACAAATGTTGTTTATATTCACAGTTCCAATATCCCGTTAAGTTTCCGGTTATGTATATGATCAATATGCGCAATAAGGTCCGTGCGCCCCGTGAGCTCAGTCACGCTTTTCATGTTAAGCCGCTTCAGTATGCGCATGAGCTGCCGCCGCCATGAAATATACATGTTTATGATGCGCTGAGTGCCCCATTCCAGGTTCATCAGATTAGTAAGTTCTTCGTCAGTCGTCGCTATGCCGCGCGCGCATCCCCTGCCGGATTCGCAGTGATGACAGCGTATGCACTCAAGCGCCACAAGATCGGCAGTGCCTATACATATTCCATCGGCTCCCATTGCTATTGCCTTTGCCATATCATATGCAGACCGTATGCCTCCGCTCGCAATGACTGTTATCTTATTGCGTATTCCTTCGGATGTAAGGAATTTGTGCACTTTGGGAATCGCGTATTCAATCGGCATCGCGATGTTCTTCTTGGCAATTTCCGGAGCCGCGCCTGTTCCCCCGTAGCTTCCGTCAAGATGGATGATATGCGCCCCTGCGTAATACGCGCCGACCGCCACCATGTCGACATCTGTCGGAGTGGACACTTTGATCGATACAAGCGTCTTCGGATTTACTTCTTTTATCCAGTCCACGTGTTTCTTGTGATCTTCAACTGAATACACGCTGTGAAACGGAAAAGGAGAAAAAAGAGCAGTCCCTGGCACTGCCTGCCGCATGGCTGCTACACGCGGAGTCACCTTGTCACCCAGCAGGTGTCCGCCGAGGCCCGGTTTTGCTCCCTGTGCGTATTTGAATTCCACAATACGGACTCGTTTTATAGTTTCTTCCTTAACACCAAAAAGGCCGGTAGCTACCTGCGTGATTATATGATCGCTATATGGTATAAGTTCTTCGGGGAATCCTCCCTCGCCCGTGCAGCAGAACGTGCCCAGGTTTGTCGCAGCCCTAACACGAGAGAGCATTGTTACTATGCTGACAGAACCGAAAGACATCCCGCCCAGATATACGGGGATCGGGATTGTTACTTCAGGCCTTGAGTCCTGTGAGTGGTTCAGATCTATAGCAGTTGAAATCCCGTCCAGGGATTCATTTTTAATATCATCCTCTTCCTTTTTGCTTTTTTCAGGGAAAAGTATTCCAATTTTATCGAATCCGCCGCCCGAATTGCCTGTTTTATAATTCAGATTAGCCGGCAATTCCCCTGAGGCAGCCATATTCCATGTGGACGCAAGCAGTTCCGCGGGCCAGCGGCGGTCGCCAAGTACTTCAAACGAAGGATTTAATCTGAGTGATATTGCCTTTTCCGGGCATTTATTAACGCAATAATAATCATTTTTTGAGCAATCATATCCGATGCACAGATGATCGGATAAAGCTTTCGGTCTTTTCATTCCGGATTTAAATACAGCGTAAGGACAGACTTCAATGCATTTCCCGCAATTAGTGCAGGCCTTGTTTATAGTAATGAGATATTTTCCAAGAGCGTTGCGGAACCGGCTTGGCATTTCCTTTACTTCAGGGAAAATAAAAGTTACTTTATTACTTGCCATTTATTAACCCCTTTATCCCCATTCCGGAAAATATTTCTTTTTCGAGTTCTTCAAAGAACATTGCCCTGCCCATTTCCCCGCGCATGCGTCTTATTTCCCGTATGCCCATTGCTCCCATCACCTCAAGGAGCTGGTTATGCCAGCCCGAAATAAGATTTCTTATACGTGAAGCGCCCCAGGCATAGTCAATATTCTCAAGATCAACCGGACACGAAATCCCCTCTGTGCAGCGCCTGCATACCCTGCATTCCATCGCAACAAGCAGGGGGATGTCCACGGCGACTGCGTCAGCTCCGCAAATAACGAGTTTTGCCACATGCTCGGCCATTGCTACCCCACCTGATCCAATTAGCGTGACTTCATCCCGAAGGCCGGCTTCAATTAAATGGGAATGTATCTGCCTGATCCTGTCCTTTATAAATAAAGGATCTTCGGCCTTTCCCATCCCGTTCTCGTTTGCTGTTAAATGTATAACTTCAGCTCCTTCCTTTGCGAGGGCGGCCGCCCGGACAGATGCGTTGCGGCTCAATCTGAATCTTATAAATATTACCAGGGCGGGATTGATTTTTTTTAAATGCTCCTGAATTGCCATTACGTTCCCGCTGTCCGGCAATTCGATGATTTTTAAACGCCGTATCATCTCTTTGCTCAATTTTAATACATCATCATCGGCAAACAGTATTATATTTGGAACATATTCATCCATATCCGTCATAAAATCCGCCTGATGGATGACTGCAAAGGTACGTGTATTTCTTGCGGCTTCAAGAAAGGCAAGGTTGATTCCTTTCCCGCCGGGAGACCATGGTAATACATCAAATATAACCGGCAGCGGTATTTCAACAAGCGGCGGAGGAGACGATATAAGTTTTCCGCCGGAATCAAACTCCAGAGACATTAGCTTCCTTCCAAGGTCAACAGTCGTACTGATATATTCGCGCCCATGAATGCCATCCCTTGTGGGACGTACAATCTCAGACATGTCCGTCCACATTGCGTCGAATCCCGGGCCCGAAAACGGGCCATGGTAGCCGCCCCCTGAAACCGGGACTCGTCCGTTCTCAGCCTGGTTCCAGATATTTTCAATGATCTCGGGAGTCCAGTAATTATCGCCAAGGGCTTTATACAAAGGATTGATTGATTTCTGTATAAGACGGTTAGGGCAGTTCTGGACGCATCTGAAGCAATCCATACAAGCCGTATCCAGGGAATCAAGCATTTGGCGCGAATCGAGACTTCTTTTTTCGTATACTTTATAAACGCAGTCCTTCTTAACGCAGCGCGCGCATTTTAAACAGCCTTCCTCCCATGCTATGATCCCGGCTTTGGTGATTGGCTTAAATCTGGCAGGAGTTGGTGATGTCAGAATATGATATTTGTGCGCCACTTATATCCTCCTAATCCACGTCAGGCCTTTGAGCAAGACCTGCTTCTCTTACGATCTCCGGCACTGCATCTTCCCATTCAATGGCCATGATATGAACACCATGCACCCCTTCAATTCCTTGTAATTCTTTGATAAGTTCAATGGTAATTTTAATTCCTTCTTTGCGCTGGTCGCCGGCAGGAACCGATTTCATTCGTTCTATGATCTCCGCAGGCACATCTATGCCTGCTACGTTTTTGCTCATATATTCAGCCATCCGGGCGGATTTGAGCGGGGTAATACCGCCCAGAATGAATACCTTCTTATGAAGACCGCGCTCCCTGATCTCGACCATCCATTCTTTAAATCGCCCGATATTATAAATGCACTGGGTCTGTATGAACTCCGCCCCGGCAGCGACTTTCTTGGCCAGACGCGCTGCCCTGTAATTTAATGGATCAGCAAATGGATTCTCAGCGGCACCGATAAAAAGATCAGGCGGCAGCGTAAGTTTTTCACCTCCGAGTATTACTCCCTGATCTCTCATTTTACGAACCGTCTGGATAAGTTGGATCGAATCTAGGTCGAATACTCCCTTTGCCTGCGGCTGGTTCCCGAAAGACTGATGATCGCCTGTCAGACAGAGAATATTGCGCAGCCCGAGAGCAGAGGCGCCCAGAATATCCGATTGAAGCGCAATGCGGTTGCGATCGCGGGTTACCATCTGAAGCACCGGCTCCAGTCCTTCATTTTTCAGCAGCACGCATGAAGCCATGCTGGAAAGCCGGACGACACCCGTCTGGTTATCTGTCACATTGACGCTGTCCACGAATCCTTTCAGCGTCTTTCCTTTGTCCTGAACGGCCTTCGGGTCTGCTCCTTTCGGCGGGCCGCACTCGGATGTCACGGCAAAATGGCCCTTTTCCAGTATTTTTTTTAACCGGCTGCTTGTCATATGCTTTGATCCTCTCTCATTATTTTCCTGGGGCCCTTGCCCATCTTTGACCAATCCACAGGTTCATATATCTTTTCGAGCCTGCCGAGCTCACCCTTTTCTTCCAGCCGCGTAATAATGAGATTCCACGCACATGGCAGTTCCGGATCTACTTCGCAGTTGCCGTCTTTTGATCCGCCGCAGGGTCCGTTAAAAAGACTCTTTGAGCACCGGGTGACCGGGCAGATTGCCGCGAAATCCCCCAGCTTGCAATCGCCGCATGCCCTGCAGTTTTCGATCCATAATCCGGGTTCTTTTGTCTGTCCGATAAAAGTTGTATTCAGGGCAGGAAAAATTTTTGCAACAGGAAAAATTTCGGCAAGAGCCTGAACGCCGGCGCCGCATCCAAGCGAGAGTACTGCTTCATAATTTTCTATGATGCCGGTAAGCTGGTCGATGAATTCATAAACGCATTGCCGGTCAATTGTCATTTCCTTTATCTCGATTTCCCGCTTTCTGTTTTTTGCATCAATACGAAGAGCCGAAGCGAGCAGCCCTACTTCTTTCTCGCCCCCGGATGCGCACTCCGCTACGCATGTACCGCAGCCTACAATTAGGATTTTTTTGAATGGAGCGATCATTCCCCTGATCTCTTCCATGGGTTTTCTTACGGCAGTAATCATTGCTTTACTCCTCGCAGTGTCTTTTAATAAATCATCTTAACTGATTTTCCCATTCCTAAAAGCATAAACGAATCGATAAAACAGTTAATTATTATAATATTATAAATAACAGTCAAAGCTTTCAGCCAAGTAATTCACGTGTTAGTTTATCAACTGTATAATTATTCCCGGCTTTGAGACGGATAAGCTCAAGCATTCCGCGTTCAAGTCCGATTTCTTCGATCAAGTTCTGCGTATATAACAGTCTTTTTCGTGCGCGGATATTACCTTCTCTATAGCGGCACGCCCCTTCCGGGCATGTGACAACATAAACCTTATCCGCGCCGGATTCAATCGCGCGCATCAGGTGCAGCGGTTCTATCCGTCCGCTGCATGGAATCGGAAAAAATCTGATCTGAGGTCCGAATTCTTTTTCAATGGAACGCCGGTTAACATCCTGATTTTTATCTATCTGCTGGCAAAAGAAAATTGCGTATTTTTTTCCTGCATTCGTTTTCTTCATAAATATACCGTTATAATTATTTCATTTATGTTTAAAAAAAGACGTCCTCAAAGACGCCCGTAGTATATAATAAAATTATGCCAATTTTACGGATTCCCTCTGGATCAGCCTCCGGTGATAACGTACTGACCTCCATTCGGCGCCAGTGGAAAATTTTATTTCAAAGCGCTATCACGAATCAATTGAAGAACAATCCCGATCCAAACTTCGGGCTATTTCCCATTGAAATAAATTAATATAACACTCTTATTGTATTTATTAAAGTTTAATATTAACACAATAAAATAGACTGGTAAACAAAAATATTAAAATACAGAGAGTCTGTTTTCCTTTGTATTATATTATCCAGATCTTTTCAAAATAAACAGATTTACAACCGAAAAAACTTTAAAATATTACAGCCATGTTAATTTTTTATTCCGCTATAATACCACCGGTTTTACCGGTTGTTGTTTATTATCTGTTTCAAAATGATTAATACGAGCAGGTTATTAACTGGATAAATGTCAAATTATCAGGATTTAAAAAAATAAGGCTGAGTGGCTGCGTAAATGGAATTATTAATGGATATTTATATAATAAAATATCCTAAATATAAAAAAATATCTTCTGGAAAAGTATTAAGTTTTTCTGCTCCGTTGGTATCATAATTCTCTTTTCTCTGAATTTTGTTCTTTTAATATGTGCGTTTATTATTTACAGATGGTAATATCGATAAAATTTTTTGGTAAGTCGAATAAAAAATAAACCCCCGCTAAAAGAGGAGGTTTATTTTTTATTTATAATAAGATAGTTTCTCTTATTTTAAAAATTAATTTATACAATCCCCCCAGCAAGCATTGCCTTCGCAACTTTAACAAATCCGGCAATGTTGGCGCCCATTACATAGTCGCCTTTTTTACCGTATGTCTCAGAAGCGCTCAGGCATGCCTTGTGGATATTCTTCATGATTTCCTTCAGCCTGGAATCAACTTCTTCTCTGCTCCATGAAAGCCTCATGCTGTTCTGCGACATCTCAAGTCCTGATGTGGCCACTCCGCCTGCATTAGCAGCTTTTCCCGGTCCATAAAGTATGTTGTTATCCTGATAAATCTTGATTGCGTCAGGAGAAGATGGCATATTTGCACCCTCTGAAACACAAATACATCCGGTCTTAGCCATATTCTCTGCATTCTTGCCGCTGATTTCGTTCTGGGTAGCGGATGGGAATGCAACATCGACCTTTATTCCCTGTTCTCTTAAAACGTCCCAAACACTCAGGCCGTTGAAATATTTTACTTTATATTTATCTGCATATTCTTTTATTCTTCCGCGTCTTATATTCTTCAAATCCATTATAAAATTCAGCTTATCGCCGTCGATTCCTTTCTCATCAATTATTGTACCGTCAGAATCGCTGAGTGATATGACCTTGCCGCCAAGCTGGCTGACCTTTTCAACCGTATATTGAGCAACATTGCCTGAGCCGCTTACGGCACAAACCTTGCCGTTAAGGTCCTTCCCTCTCGTCGCCAGCATTTCAGCTGCAAAATAAGTAGCGCCGTATCCGGTAGCTTCCGGTCTGATAAGACTTCCGCCGTATTCAAGCGCTTTGCCGGTCAATACGCCAGTATGCTCATTAACTATTTTTTTATAATATCCGAACATGAATCCGATTTCGCGTCCGCCTACTCCGATGTCGCCCGCAGGCACGTCAATATCGGGACCGATATATTTAAATAATTCGCGCATAAATGACTGAGTAAACCTCATGACTTCCATGTCCGATTTGCCCTTTGGATCGAAATCCGAGCCTCCCTTTGCTCCGCCCATCGGAAGCGTTGTAAGCGAATTTTTAAAGATCTGTTCGAATCCCAGGAATTTGATAATGCCCAGGTTTACCGACGGATGGAATCTGAGACCTCCCTTATATGGTCCGATTGCATTTGTAAACTGCACTCTAAAACCTCTGTTAACCTGCACTTCTCCCTTATCGTCAACCCACGGCACGCGGAACATAATTACCCTGTCCGGCTCAACGATTCTTTCATAGATCTTTGCCTTAACAAACTCCGGATGCTTTGCAATAGTCGGTTCAAGCGTATACATTACTTCTTCAACAGCCTGATGAAATTCCTTTTGCTCCGGATCTCGTTTCTTTACTTTGTCGATTATTTCATTGATTAATGACATTTCTTAATCCTTTCCTTGATTTACTTAAAATTTTTACTCGTGATGGGGAAAAAACCTGCTCTTTCAACAGGATTTCATTTAACCTCATGCTACTGACGAATATTATATAATATATTGATCATCCATAAAAATTCATTTGCCGCCCCTGTCAACAAATATAGCCCCCCACAATACACCGATTTGTTACAATTATGTTAAATTTTAATCTATTTGTAATATTAATTATTTATTTATTTCCAATATAGTAAAAGTTAATTTACCGGTTATTATTATAGATTTAACCGAATTAAAAATATTATTATATCTTCCATGCAATAATACTTATTGCCACAAAGAAAAAACTGTATAAGTAGTAATAGAAAATTATAAAATGAAATCGATAATTACAGTAAGTACAGGTATCAATGGCCTTGATACAATATTGAACAATCTCCATCTGGGCGATAATGTCGTTTGGCAGGTTGATTCCATAGATGATTACAAGCATTTTTTAACTCCATATATTGACAATGCACTTCAGCAAAACAGAAAAATAATTTATTTCAGATTTGCAAATCATGAACCGCTGATCAATGACAACGGCCGCATCCATATCTTCAATCTCAATGCATATAGCGGATTTGAGTCCTTCTCAAAAAAAATTTATACCATTATCACGGAAATGGGCGAGGAAGTGTTTTATATTTTTGATTGTCTGTCATCGCTTCTTTCCGCCTGGGCCACAGATCTGATGATCGGCAACTTCTTTGTTATTACATGTCCATATCTTTATAAATTAAATACTCTTGCATATTTTGCCATATACCGTAACTGTCACAATTATAAAACCATTGCAAGAATCAGAGAGACAACCCAGGTACTTATCGATGTATACAGTGCTGACAATAATTTTTATGTACATCCGCTTAAAGTAGAAAACCGTTATTCTCCCACAATGTTTTTTCCGCATCTTAACAAGGGCAATGAATTTATTCCGATAACAAATAGCAATGATGCAGTCAATTTTATTAATTTCATTCAAAAAAGAGACTCTGAGAGCACTCTCAGAAATCTGGATTTCTGGGACCAGCTTTTTCTTGATGCTGAAAATTTATTAAAAACGCATGCATCGCCTGAAGAGAAAAGAACAATGGTGGAACAGCTCTGCAGAATGATGATAGGCCGCGATGAAAGAATATTAAAGCTTGCAAATGATAATTTTTCACTCGAGTTTATGCTTAATTTAAAAGACCGCCTTATAGGTACAGGATACATCGGCGGAAAATCCGTGGGCCTTCTCATTTCCAGAATGATCCTTCAGAATGATGCCGAACGCGACTGGAATAGCCTTCTCGAGCCTCACGACTCCTATTATATCGGTTCAGATGTTTTTTATTCATATATTGTACAGAACGGCTGGTGGGAACTATTCATGAAGCAGAAATCACCTGAGCATTATTTTGAAGCGGGATTCGAGCTTCAGAAAAAAATGCTCGATGGGGATTTCCCTGATCAGATAAAAGAGCATTTACAATACGTTATAGAATACTTCGGCCAGTCTCCGATCATAATCCGTTCAAGCAGTCTTCTTGAGGACGCGTACGGGAATGCCTTTGCAGGCAAATATGAGAGCTTTTTCTGCGTAAACCAGGGTTCGCCCCAGCAGAGGTACAAGAACTTTACGGCAACCATGCGCAGGATATACGCAAGCACGATGAATGAAGACGCTCTCTCGTACAGACTGCAGCGCGGACTCGATCAGATGGACGAACAGATGGCGCTTCTCGTCATGCGTGTATCCGGCACTCATCATAAACATTACTTTTTCCCTGATATCGGCGGTGTAGGTTTGTCGTATAATACGTATGTGTGGAACAGCAGCATCAAGCCGGAGTCCGGGATGCTGAGGCTTGTTTACGGGCTCGGAACGCGCGCAGTAGGCCGTGTTGAGGGGGATTATCCGCGCATCGTCGCACTCGATTCTCCGGAAAAACTTCCCATTGCAAACGACGACATAAGAAGATTTTCCCAGCATAAAGTGGATGTTCTGGACATAATGGAAAATACGTTAAAAACAGTGGCCTTTGACCATCTGTTGGATGAGGACCTCAACTTAAATCTTGACTATATTGCGGAGAAAGATCTGGACGCAGTTCGGAAAATGAAAGATATGGGCATTGAGGGCAAAGAACCGTGGATCATTAATTACAGGCGTTTGTTCAGCGATCTGTCCTTTACCGATGATATGAAACAAATGCTTAAAAAACTTGAGAAGATTTATAATTATCCGGTTGATATTGAATTCACAGTAAATTTCAGTTCACAGGATCGATGCAGGATAAACCTTCTTCAGTGCAGGCCGCATCAGATCGCAGGTATGGATGGCCATGTGAAAATACCGGCCGATATTCCGCCGGAAAAAATTATTTTCAAATCAAAGAGCAATTTTTTAGGAGGCAGCGTTTCCAGGCCCATCAAACAGATTATATATATTGATCCTTCCGGTTATAACGCACTGACAATAACGGAAAAGCATGATATCGCTCGCCTCGTAGGCAAGCTGAACAGACAGATAACCGACCGCGAAAACCGCCAGACAATGCTTCTCGGCCCCGGGCGCTGGGGTACTACAACACCCTCGCTCGGCGTGCCTGTGCGTTTCGCGGAAATCAACAATGTGAGAGTGCTGGTGGAAATCGCGCGCATGAGCGAAGACATCATGCCGGAGCTTTCTTACGGGAGCCATTTTTTTCTTGATCTGGTTGAGACTAATATTTTTTATATTGCCCTTTTCCCCGAAAACAAAGAAGTATTCTTTAATATTGATTTTTTAAACAGTCAGAATAATAAATTAGCAGATCTTGTTCCCGACGACAAACATTACGAAAATATAGTAAGGGTCTATGACTTTCCTTCATTAAGAATACAGATCATGTCGGATATTATATCACAGGATATAGTATGCTTTATTAAATAAAAACATCTGACAGATATCCCGGTATACAGCTGTCCGTTTCATTCACAGGCAGACTATTATATACCCATTAGCCCCAACAATTTCTCCGGCTTATCAATTATTTGTTTTGCTCCGTATCTGGTCAGATCATCCTTGCTTCGATACCCCCACAAAACCCCGACAGGATACATCCCTGCATTGACTGCAGTCTGCATGTCTGTACCGCTGTCTCCGACAAAAATCATCTGTGCTGGATTTGATGAAAGCTTTTCTGCAATAACGAGTGCAGCAGATGGATCAGGTTTTTTAGGGATGCCCGGCATTTCTCCCCGCACATCATTAAAATAATCGCTGCCGAAAAAATGCTGCACCATCTGCACTGTAAATACATGCAGTTTATTGGATAATACTGCTGTTTGTATTTGATTGGCTTTCAGCTTATTTAAAAGCTCCGGAATGCCTCCATAGGCCTTTGTTTTTTTAGTCCAGTTGTCGCTGTATATATTGCGAAAATTTGAAACACATCTTTTTACCAGTTCTTCACTTTTGATGTCAGGAGGGAGTGCGCGAGTAACCAGATTCTCAACGCCGTTTCCTACTAATTGCAGATATGTTTGAATATCATGAACCGGATAGCCCATGGATTTGAGTGTATCATTCATTGAATCGCCGAGATCCTGTATTGTATCCAGGAGTGTTCCGTCAAGATCAAATATAATGGCCTTATATTTCATGCCGCGACTTTAAAGTCCATAGATAAAATGAGTCAATTATACCGGCTCTTCTGAACCTATAGATAAATAAAATTCTATCAGATTCGGTCATTTAATATCTTTATGATAAGCCTGTATTGATTTCACATCCCCAACACCGTTCTTCTTTAAATATTCCCTGATACCCTCCGCTGCAGCTTTTGCAGCAGCTGTTGTTGTTATGTACGGGATCTTATACCTGATAGCCGCTTTTCTGATGTAGGAATCGTCATACATACCGCTTTTCCCGATAGGCGTATTGATAATCAGATCGATCTCTTTATTGTGTATGGCATCTACAATATTAGGTCTTCCCTCGTATACTTTTTTAATATGAACAGAAGGAACTTTATTGTCAGCTAAAAATTTATACGTATGCTCAGTCGCCAGTATATTAAAGCCTGCCTTGTTAAGCGTACGCGCCGTTCCAAGAATATCCTTCTTGTCCCTGTCTGTCACGGTAATAAGCACATGACCGCCAAGAGGCAACCTCTGCCCCGCAGCTTCCTGAGATTTAAAATAGGCGGCTCCAAAAGAATCCGCAATTCCGAGGACTTCTCCCGTTGATTTCATTTCCGGCCCAAGAGTCGGATCAACTTCCGGAAACATATTAAATGGAAACACGGACTCTTTAACACCGATGTGGGAATACGTTTTCTGCTTAAGCTTCATATCTTTCAATTTTTTCCCCAGCATAAGCTGTGTTGCGATGCGGGCCATCTGCACCCCTGTTACCTTCGATACCAGCGGAACTGTTCTGCTTGCCCTTGGATTTGCTTCAAGAATGTAAACCGTATCATGTGCTATGGCGTATTGAATATTCATAAGCCCCACTACCTTTAATTCCACCGCCAGCTTCCTTGTGTATTCATTGATTGTCTGAATATGCTTTTTTGAAAGAGTGCCCGGAGGAATGGCGCAGGCGCTGTCGCCTGAGTGAATGCCGGCCAGTTCAATATGCTCCATAATCGACGGAACAAATGCGTCCTCTCCATCTGCTATCGCGTCGGCTTCTGCTTCGATCGCATCTTCCAGAAATTTATCGATCAGTATCGGACGGCCGGGCGAAATATCAATGGCCGCGTTGATGTATGCAGTCAACATATCCTCATCGTATACAATTTCCATACCTCTTCCGCCAAGCACATACGACGGCCTTACCATGAGAGGGTATCCGATTTTGTGTGCAGCAGATAATGCTTCCTCTATGTTCACTGCAGTGTCGCTCTCCGGCTGAGGTATGCCGAGCTTGTCTATGACGTTCTTAAAGCGCTTTCTGTCTTCAGCAAGGTCAATGCTTTCGGTAGATGTACCGAGTATCTTTACGCCCGCATCCTCTAGCTCCTTTGCTATATTAAGAGGTGTCTGCCCCCCGAATTGAACTATAACGCCCACAGGCATTTCGTTTTGATATATGCTGAGAACATCTTCCACTGTCAGAGGCTCAAAATATAGCTTATCTGATGTATCATAGTCGGTAGATACTGTTTCCGGATTGCAATTAACCATAATCGATTCATATCCTTCATCACGCAATGCAAACGCGGCATGAACACATGTATAGTCAAATTCAATTCCCTGCCCTATCCTGTTCGGTCCGCCGCCGAGTATCATCACTTTTGGTTTATCGTCAACCTTAACCTCATTAATAGCATTATATGTTGAATAATAATAGGCAGCGTCAGCTCCACTCACTGGCACTGAGCACCAGGCCTCTGATTTGCCAAGAAATATCCTCTTATCTCTTATTTCATCCTCGCGAAGTCCGAGAATCTGCGCCAGGTATCTGTCGGAAAAACCGTCTTCTTTAGCCTTAACCAGCAGATTGTCAGGAGGTATCTTCCCTTTATGTTTTAACAGCTCTTCTTCAATGTCCACCAGTTCTTTCATTTGTCCGATAAACCAGTGTTTGATTTTTGTTTTCTCAAACAGCTCATCTACAGATGCGCCTTTTCTCAAGGCCTCATACATGATGAACTGCCTTTCCGATGATGGCTCTTTCAGCAGAACCATGAGTTCGTTAAGCGGAAGCTGATTAAAATTTTTAGCGAAACCAAGGCCGTAGCGCTTATTCTCAAGCGACCTTATCGCTTTCTGAAATGCCTCCTTATAAGTCTTACCAATGCTCATTACCTCTCCGACAGCTTTCATCTGTGTTCCGAGTCTGTCCTCTGCTTCCTTGAATTTTTCAAACGCCCAGCGCGCGAATTTTATTACTACATAGTCCCCGGAAGGGACATAGTTATCAAGTGTGCCGCCGCGATAGTACGGGATATCTTTCAGAGTGTAACCGCCTGCCAGTTTCGCTGAAATGAGCGCTATCGGAAAACCTGTTGCCTTTGAAGCAAGCGCAGATGAGCGCGATGTTCTCGGATTTATCTCAATAACAACAATACGGCCGTCAGCAGGATTATGGGCGAACTGCACGTTTGTACCGCCGATAACCTGAATTGCTTCAACGATCCTGTACGAGTACTCCTGGAGTTTCCTCTGCAGGTCTTCGGAGATCGTAAGCATTGGAGCGGAGCAGAATGAGTCACCTGTATGAACACCCATAGGATCGATATTCTCAATAAAGCAAACTGTAATCATTTTATTGTCAGCATCGCGCACAACTTCAAGTTCCAGTTCCTCCCAGCCGATTACCGATTCCTCAATAAGCACCTGGCCGATAAGGCTGGCAGATATTCCTCTGCTGACTATTGTGCTGAGTTCTTCCTTGTTGTATGCAATTCCCCCACCCGTGCCTCCCATTGTGTAAGCAGGCCTTACGATTACAGGAAATCCCAGCTTTTCAGCAATCGCCAGTGCCTCTTCGAATGAATATGCAAGCTCACTCACCGGCATGGGAATGCCTAATTTATTCATGGTTTTTTTGAACTCGCTTCTGTCTTCGCCGCGTTCAATTGCATCCGCCTGAACACCTATTATGCTAACTCCGTATTTCTCAAGTATGCCCCGTTTTGCGAGTTCCGCAGACAAATTCAGCCCGGTCTGTCCGCCAAGATTTGACAGTAAACCTTCGGGCTTTTCTTTCTTGATTATTTTTTCAAGCACTTCAATTGTAAGGGGTTCAACATACGTAGCATCGGCCATTCCGGGATCAGTCATTATTGTGGCCGGATTTGAATTGACCAGAACTATCTTGTAGCCCGCAGATCTAAGCGCCTTGCAGGCCTGGGTTCCGGAATAATCAAATTCGCATGCCTGGCCTATAATAATCGGGCCCGATCCGATGATTAAAACTTTATTTATACCGTTGATTTTTTTTATCTGTTGTTTCATTCGTGAATATTCCTTTTGGTTGGGAGGGATTTTGCGAAGCATACTAATAAAAATCTATCAAGGGAGTCAAGTAAAACTTTTTTATTATTTTATACGAAAAGCAGCTTGACAGGATTTACATGTTTTCCTGAGATTACTAAAATAATAGGTCTTAAGTTATTCCGTTAGTTCGGCTGCAGGGGATATTTGTCACTTATTAAAAATATACTGCTTCTGCCGGAATTACAATTTTTGTCTGGTTTAACCAGTTTAAGCTTATTATTAATTATTTTGCAAAATATTAAATATTGTAGTATAATAATTTAATTTTAATTCTGACTTTTTATAGGAGTAAATAATGCATAAAGAAAATAAACAGAGTGGATTTTCAGGAGCTTCCAAATATGTCCTGGATGAAGAGCTTGCCAAGATCGTAAATATTTCGATGGCACTCGAAATGCCCCTGCTGCTCAAGGGAGAGCCCGGTACGGGGAAGACAATGCTGGCTCACGCAATTGCCGAAACCACAAACATGAAGCTAATCATTCTTAATGTTAAATCGAGTATGAAGCTTATCGACGCTCTTTATCAATATGACACTCTTACTCGCTTGAATGACAGCCGCTTCGGCGATTCAAAAAGAGACGTCAGCAATATCGAGGAATATATCAAGATGGGCAAGATAGGACAAGCTTTTACTTCAGACGAAAGAGTGATTCTCCTAATAGATGAAATCGATAAGGCCGACACGGATTTTCAGGATGACATGCTGGATGTCCTTGATCAGATGCAGTTTGACATTATTGAGATTGACAGGACCATGAAAGCAAAACACCGCCCTGTCATAATCATTACATCGAATGCAAAAAAAGATCTCTCCGATCCGTTTCTCGGACGCTGCAATTTCCATCACATCGCGTTCCCCGAACCGGATATGATGAGAAAGATAGTACAGGTACATTTCCCGAATATCGATAAGGAATTGCTTGACAGCGCAATAAAAACCTTTTACCGCCTTCGCGAAATAAGAGGCATCGAAAAAAAACCCGCAACCCGCGAACTGATCAACTGGATAAGAGCTCTTAAGGCAGATCCCGATTTTAAAATCAAGGACCTTAAAGGCGATATGCCGTTTCTGGGAATCCTGTTTAAAAAAAGCCCTGACTATATGACTGCACAACATACTGTTGCACGGTTTAAGGATTAAACAGTAATATGTTTATAGATTTCTTTTTTTTACTAAAAAAAGTAGGCATTCCTGTTTCACCGACCTCTTTTTTAAGGCTTCATAAAGCTTTAAGCATGGGTATAATCAATTCCACTGATGATTTTTATACAGGCGCCCGCTCCATACTTGTGAAAAGTGAAAAATATTTCGACCTCTACGATCAGGTTTTCGCGCATCAATTTAAAGGCGTTGAGTTAAAGGAGCCGGAAGAATTTGAATTAACCGAGATAGCACAAGCCATGCTTCAGGAATGGCTGAAGGACCCGAAGGGGCTCGCGAACGCACTGGGCATAAACATGGATGAACTTAAGCATTTAAGCCCTGAAGAGTTGATAAAATACTTTCTCGACCGTTTGAAAGAACAGACCGGAGAACATCACGGCGGGAAAAAATGGATCGGCACAAGAGGTTTTTCCCCGGTCGGCCATTCAGGATATCATCCTGGTGGCATGAGAGTAGGCGGAGTATCCATGAATAAATCGGCAATTAAGGTTGCAATGGACCGGAGATACCGCGATTACTCACAGATGGGACCGATGACACCGTCACAGATAGGCGAGGCACTTAAAAGACTGCGCAACATGGTCCCGCACGGCCCAAAGGACAGGATAAATATCGATAAGACTATTTACGAAACCATGAAAAAAGCCGGCGAGATCGAAATAATATACGACCGCAGTTTAAAGGACAGGCTCAAAGTAATACTTGCCATAGACAACGGCGGGTGGTCAATGGATCCTTATATTGAACTGGTACAGACTCTTTTTAATTACGCGCGCGCCCAATTCAAAGACATTAAAACATTTTTCTTTCACAACACAATTTACGATTACCTGTGGGAGGATCCGCAAAGACGCTCAAGACCGTTCCCGGTCGATGATTTAGTTCGGCTCGACCCTGAAACAAGATTCATAATATTGGGGGATGCGAGCATGGCTCCCTATGAGTTGACATATACTGACGGATCAATCCATATGGAAGAGCGGTCCGGAAAGCCCAGCGATGAAAGATTAAGATTTATTGCTAAAACATTCCCGCATTCAGTCTGGATAAATCCGGTAATATCCGAAGAATGGAACTACACCCATACGATCCATCTTATACAGCAGATATTCCCGATGTTCGAACTGACTCTTGAAGGTCTAGAGAAAGCGGTTAGTTATATAATGAAAAAGAACTGATAAATATACTGATGCGAAAGAAGGTTTATCAATAAAAAATGCTTCATCTAAAAAGCGCTACACTGCATCCGGAAATATTTCCATCCGAAGAACTGTACCCTTTCAATCTTCAGGTACTTCAAAATTTAAGGCTGATTGAATTCACTGATCCGGTCACATTATTTGCAGGTGAAAACGGGACAGGCAAGTCCACATTCCTGGAAGCACTAACTAAAAAATGCGGGATACATATCTGGAAAGATGCCGAAAGATCCAGATCAAGCCACAGCCCCTATGAAGGGAAGCTGTATAATTTTCTTTCGCTGGACTGGACAAACGGGCCGGTGCCGGGTACATTTTTCGGGGCAAGCATATTTCAGCATTTTGCATGCATGCTCGACGAATGGGCTGCCGCAGATCCGGGACAGTTTTACTACTTCGGGGGCAAGTCCCTTTTAACGCAGTCGCACGGGCAGTCGCTAATGTCGTTTTTCAGAAACCGCTACAGCATAAAAGGGCTTTATTTTCTCGATGAACCGGAAACAGCCCTGTCTCCCCGCAGTCAGCTTGAGTTGCTCGATATTATTATAAAAAGCGGCAGGGAAAACGCTCAATTTATTATAGCTACGCATTCTCCAATCATTCTTGCATGCCCGGATGCAGTTATATACAACTTTGATGATTCAGCAGTTAAACAAATAAATTATGAAGATTCTTCCCATTACAAAATCTATAAAAGTTTCATGGAAGATAGGAATAAATTTTTAAAAAATAAAAAATTAAGCTAATTATTTATATTTATTTTAATCCTGCTCGCTCGGTGTACTGCCTGCAAATGTATGATCAAGAGCATCCGGATTATAAGCAACAGGGGGGTGATAGTATTTGAAGAATGTTGAGAATCCTCTACGCCACGAACCTTCAGGGATAACGCTTTCGGAAACTATACTTAGATTGAACGCAAATCCTATATAAGCATGCCTTGTTTTATAACGATAACTAGAATCTGAAAACCAGTAGCCCCTGGTGTAATAACCGAAATCTATCTGGAAAAATTTTGCCGGTGTATCCTGAATGTACGGAATCCCGCTCATCTTAAGAGCCAATAAAAATTTTTGCCCTGTAACATCGCTTGTAAATTCTAGCCATTTCTCCGGCCTTTGATTCCTGTGATCTTTAGAAGGCCAGTATTCCATCTGAAATCCTATCAACCTGTCAAGCGGAGGATACATATCCAATGCCATTGCAATAATGCCGCCTCCCAGATTCCACACCATATCTCCCCATGCAAATCCGTATGTGTCCCCGAAACCATCCCCGATCTCAATGCCAAGACCCATCAATTGCCCGAAGAGAAAGCCTTTGAAAGCTGCCCAGTTCGTCGCATCGCCGCTCTTCTCAAAAGCGTAAGAGCCGACTCTGGAAATCAAATATATGCCCCAGGTATGACCGAGCTTATCTGCTCCGCCTGTATACGAGTCCTGCTCCAATCCCCATCCGTCATTTTCAAAATGCCATTTGGATGCAGTCCCCCAGCCCCATGCGCCTATTCCCCAGCCGATAATTATTACAGGCACACTTCCGAAAAGCCAGTACTCGGTAGCATAGCTCTTTTTAACAGGAAACTGTGTTTCATCCACGGCCTGCTCCTGGAGAAGCGTCTGTTCTTCTGCCAGAGCCTGTGAATTCCCGTATGCAAAAATTAAAATTATTAAAACTGCTGAGAAAAATTTAATAGTCATATTTTTCTTCATGTGTGTCACATTTCATTTCCCGCTGAATTATCTTTCTCAATATTATTAAACTTATCCTGGCTGTCATTGGCAAATCCGATTATATTAAGACTGATCTTAGCAAATAACCTGAAATCGATTCCAGGGGGCTCCATTCCGTATAAATTTGAAGTGAACATTACATCAACGATTTCCTTGTATCTTAACAGATTATAATCGAATCTTATACGGTTAAGAAAATTTTTCCTTTTTAAATAAAAAATATGCGAATCCTGATGGAAATAATTATGATTGTAAAAACACTGATAAGATAACTCAAAGCTATTTCCGGAATAGCCGAACATGCCACTCCCGGCATGCCCATAAGTGGATGCTTCAAAATTCTGTGAAAAGGTGCTTAAATAATACGCCGCCTCAATAAAAAATCCCTTGTAGATAAATCCTAGAACCGGTGAGTTTACAATATCCTGTTCAATCCTAACCGGATGAGTATCTTTATTAAGCTGTCCTCCTTTGTGATGATAATGATCAAAAAATTTGTAATAAAAATATTCCGAAAAATTATGTTTCAAAAGAAGACCTGCAGTAAATTCTTCCGGATGTTCTTCAGTGTCAAGTCTGATCCAGTCGAGAAAAACAGAAACATCAATTGTTTTCTTATGCAAAGTAAATTTTAATCCGGATGATACCGGTCTTTGCTCAAAGAAGAGAAATTCATTGTAAATCGTATTCGAATAACGCATTAAATTAGGAAAATTCCCGATAATAAATTCCGAGTCGTTCCATGGGAAAAATACCGCATTTATATAAGGATACATTTTTTCAGGTTGTTTATCTTTACCATACTGTACATAAATATGTTTATACCAGCCTCCGGCATTAACCTGAAGGGGCGCAGTACTCACCTGAAGGTATGGTATAAATATATGGCCGAGGTTGGTCCTGCCAGGATAAGGATGGTCATCGTACTCAAGATTGGCAAGATCGATATACTGATCCAGTTGTATAGTTATTGAATTAATATGTTCCGAAGTAAAAATTTCAGCAAATAAATGAGGATATGATAAAAAATAAATAATAAAAAAAATAATTATTTTTAATTTTACTGGATTTGACATAAAGGATTTCTTTTCATTATTCTTTCAAATGATTATACCCGGCTTTTTTTACAAGACTATAAGTTATCACAAAAATAAATTTTTTCCTGATAATAATTTAGTGCGCATCCTTATGAATATTGTCAATAATAGCCTGTACAGCCGGATTTATAAATACGATGCTGACTTTATAATCACCGTCAAAACAGCGGTCAAGGGCGCGGTTTATTATCCGCATCGGATCAAGCAGAAATGAAAAAATTGTGCCGTAAACGCTGTTGGGCATACAATTTTCAATGTATATGCTGGTCTGATGGAACGCCTCGCCCGCGAGTGCTCCACCGAATGCAGTAAAGACCATGTCGTTGCCGGAAGTCTGCTCGCGCCATTCACCGATATACTCCCAAATTAAGCTGCCGGTGAATGCCCACGCGGTTGAAGCAAGTATTCCATACTCATTGCTGCGCGCAGTCTGATAATAAACTGCGCCGGCATAAATATGATAGATCGTATTTGTCCTGAACGCGTTCGAATCCCAATACCAGCCGTCGCGGAAGCGCGGTCCGACGTCTTTCCACCTGTATTTATAACGCCAGTCTTCCATGTTAGCATCTTTATTGATCCAGTAATTTGCCATGCCTACTCCTGTTAATAAAGTAAGTTCGCTGAGAGTTCTTACGAAACGATGAGTAGGTGAAAATCCGGTATTGACGATAAGTTCATAGCCGCTTACATTCGATATATTGTCATCTTCATATATCACACTTACTTTCTCGATAGCGCCGGGAAAGCCAGCCGTACCTGCTTCAGCAAGGGCATCAGGGATCGTTGAAGTTCGCACTGCCTCTGCAAAGGCGATCATGCTACGGATGGACTTTTCTGTGCGGTAGGTATCTTCACGCGGCACATCCCATCCGATCAGGACATTACGCTTAAACGAATCAACAGAAAACAGATTAAACGAAGCCGGTTTGGCACCGTCCTTTTCTTTTTCTTTTAAACCGCTCATAAGAGAGAAATCGAAGTTAGTATAGGTTCGCTTGCTATTGATATCAGAAAACGGGATATATTCTGCTGAAAAATTATTACCGGTAAAAAACCCGGAATCGAGCATTGTTTTCAGCACAGGAAAATTCACCGCAGTATCGGTTAAAATAATCTTCCTGCTTTTACTGTCTTCAGCATAGGCGCAATACGCGCTAAACGCAATGAACAGTAATATTGATACTGTCTTATATAGATAAAATTTAAATAAATGGCCTTGCACTCTGTATTGCTCCATACCTAAAAATAATTTCTAAATTCGATTATTAGCCGGTTCCAGTCATGAGTCCTGGTTTTATCATAAAGCATGCTCTCTATCTTCCAACGCTCATACTGAATGCTCATTATGACATCAGAAGTAATATAATACCCCATAGATCCCTTGAATATATGAAGCATATCATATAAATCATCCGAGATAACCGGAAAGAAAAAATAATAATTATAACCGGCTTCAAAACGGAATCCGTAAACATGATCCGCACAAAGTACAAGCCGTACGGGCAGAGTATAACTGAAGTAGTAATTCTGTTTGCGATACTTTATTGAACGAAATGCCGGGCTCATGTCCTGTTCTTCCTCTTCTGTAATACCTGCATAGAAAAGCGAAGAAGGTCCGACGCCCATTCCTGCTCCCAGCATTATTCCTGCCGAATATAAAGCCGGCCCGTTCCTACGGGAAATGAGCATATTCAACTGTAAAGCGCGCCAGATCGCGTATTGAATATAAGGCTGCGTATGCGTAACAGGCCTGTCCCATTTCATAGTTGAGTCGCTGAAGCCCGGCCTGAAATATTCAAGGCCATTAAAAAAACCGTACATGAAACGCGTGCCGTGTTCTGCTGAACCGAAATATTTATTTTTACCGTAAATCAGCAAATCAATATTGAAAAAATTTTCCCGTACTATGCTTGCCCAGTCTAAATAAACATTAAAGGCCGTATAATCGCCGAAGGCAAGAGTCGTGTCCCTGAGCAATATCCTTGCCGAAGGATCGTATTCAAGCTGCCAGGACAAATGCAGGTTCCCCTTGGCATATGCAGGAAAAAACTCTCTGCCGTCATGAGTACGGGAATAACCGAATGAGAATATAGAGGAAAAAGCCCTGCGGAAATCGCCAATGCCCTTCTCCGCCGCTGCGAACGGTACAACTACGGAAAGAGCATGTTCGCGCAGACGGCTGTCATCACTGACAATACTGCCCGGAAGCCTTAAGACTTTCTGCGTCTGTACTCCATTCTTACTAATCGCAACTGTAAAATTATAAAGCCCGGCATCATATACAGTCTCAATCTTCAACAGCATCTCGTCATAACGGCCCCCCAGCCGGAAAGCCATTATTTGACTGCCGTCTATCGTTGTGATCCATCCGAATTTTTTTAAAAAATCACTGCATTGATTTACTAAATATTCAGTTCTCTCTTCAGGGGAAACAATCTTTTTTTGGGTAATTTCTTTGTTAATTGCCGATTCTTTGGACTCTGGATATAAAGGAACACTATTGAATAAAAGAATAAAAGAGATCAAAAAAAATAGACTTACTTGAATCGCGGATTTCATTTTCATTTTTATAAAATAATTTTTTCATAACCTTATGCTTTTATTTCTGGTGATTGGTATTAATTTCGCATGATAATGTCAATAACTTTTCATACGCGCGGCTGAGCATCAACATTAAGATCGTCTGTAATGTCCGCATAAAAATATTTACAGGCTATGCCTGCCACCATTGCTGCATTATCTGTACAGAGCACAGGCGAAGGTATTATAAGTCTTTCATCTTCAGCTTTTGCCTCATGAAGCATGACCCTTAATCTGCCGTTAGCAGCAACGCCCCCTGCAATGACAATATCTTTTATGTTGTATTGCCTTGCCGCTTTGTATACTTTCCGGGCGAGAATTTCAAGGGCTCTTTCCTGAAAACTATACACTATCCCGGCTTTATCCGCATTGGGATTTTTCTTAATATAATTTACGACAGCGGTCTTTAAACCGCTGTAGCTGAACCGAAAGTCCGTAGAATCCGCCAGGATTTTCGGGAATAGCTTTTTTTTAGTTTTTGACTGCGAAGCCAGTTTCTCGATGATCGGCCCCCCGGGATAGCCCAGATTCAGGTACTTGGCAACTTTATCGAAAGCTTCACCTGCGGCATCGTCAGCTGTTCTGCCGAGAAGTTCCATATCCCCGATACCTCTGACAATATATAGATTTGTGTTTCCTCCTGATACGAGAAGGCCCATGAAGGGATAAACAGGTTCTATTCCTTCTAGAAAAGGTGCATAAAGATGAGCTTCAAGATGATTGACCGCAATCAAAGGAATGCGAAGAGAATATGAAACAGCTTTTGCCGACTGGAGAGCAATGAGAAGCGAACCAACCAGACCCGGCCTTGCAGTCGCGGCTACATACTTAAGGCCGGAAAACTTTACACCTGCTTCTCTTAAAGCGATTTTTATAATTTTATTTATTACTTCAAGATGAGCCCTTGACGCGATTTCAGGCACAACGCCGAAATATTCCCTGTGAAGATCAATCTGACTTTTTATAATATTAGAAAGAATCCGTTTCCCGTTAAGTACAACCGAAGCGGAAGTTTCATCACAAGAGCTTTCAAGGCCAAGTCCGACAATATCTTTTTTCAGTTCCATGTATTACACGGCAGCATTAAATACTATTAATTATCCTGACCGCTTCTACAAGCTGATTATCGAACTCAAGGTCATAAAGAGGGCTTTTTGCAAATTTATTCATCTCACGTTTTAAAATAAATCCGGCACTTCTTTCCGAAACAAAATATTTCTTTTCTTTAAGCAATGCCATAAATTTTGCCCGGGTCGTATGGCTGTATTCTTTATAATCTTTCAAAAAATCTTCCATGATTTTTTCTTTATAAATTTGTTTTATAATTTCAGATTCCTCTTTGGATATTTCCTCAGCCTTGACAGCATAATCCGGAGTAATGCCTTTCCCGTGTATGGAAATCCCTGAAGGAGTGTAATATTTTGCTATGGTAAGCGTAACACCGATATTATCGTTAAGATTAAAAAACTTCTGAACAGATCCCTTGCCGAAAGTTTTAGCGCCGACAAGCTTCCCTCTGTTATTGTCTTTCATTGCTCCTGAAAAAATCTCCGAAGCTGAAGCGCTTCCGTTATTTACAAGTACTATCAACCTCCCTTTATAAAGAGGCTCGATCTCCGACCTGAACTCGGAAACATTTGCCGTGCCTTCTCTTCCCTTGGTCGAAACAATCAATTTGTCTTTTTCAAGGAAATACTCACTGATCTTTATGGCTTTATCCAGAAGCCCTCCCGGATTATATCTCAGATCCACAATTACTCTTTCAACTCCGTTTTTCCTGAAACTGATTAAAGCTTCTTCAACATCTTTTGCAGTCTGCTCACTGAACACTTTAATTTTCAAATACCCGATCTTATCGTATTCCTTTAATATACCATAAGCAACTGTTTCAATTTTAATCGGCGCTCTTTCAATTATAAAATCAATAGGCTCATTATATCCTGCGCGTCTGATCGTCAATTTCACTTTTGTATGCGGCAGACCTTTTATCATCTTTATAATATCGGATAATTCCTTATCCTTAGTGGACACATCATCTATTTTAACGATCACATCTTCGGATAATATGCCGGCATTCATCGCGGGCGTATCTTCAATCGGAGATATGACAACTATCTCGCTGTCCTTTATGGTCACCTCTATACCAACCCCGACAAACTTTCCTGTTGTGTCTTCTTTTAAGGCAATGTAAGCATCTTCATCCAGAAATCTGGAATAAGGATCATTAAGCGAGCTTATAATTCCGCGTATAGCGCCATAAAAAATATTTTTATTATTCGGTATTTCTACGAAATTTGTCTTTATTGTCTGGTATACCTGATGAAAATAATCAAGATACCTGTGCGCAGGCTCTTCTTCAGCTCTAACCTGAGCCGATATATTTATACCGAAAAATACGCCAAATAAAAAAGTAATTACAGCCAGATGTATCTTTAATTCTTTTATTCGTTTAATCATATAGCCTCAATTTCAAATTATGTTTATATGAACTTTGTTCTCAGATTTTATTCGACAAATATCTTATTATATTTGTCATTATGATTTTTCTTCATGAATGCTTTAAATTCTTCAATGGTAAAATTATTCGCTGATAAAAGCTCAGCCAGTATTTTTTCTCTCTGGGAAATCGACTGTTTCTCATCAAAGCTTTCCTCAAATTCCCTGCGCAGATATTCCTGCCATAGAATAGAAAATTCTTTTTCTGTCAGACTTTTTTTTGAGCAGCCCGACAAGGCAATTATGGCGACCATAAGCATAATCATGGTTTTTTTCATATTATTCCTTCTGTGAAATTATTTCTTAATGATAAAATATTTATAAATTTAATAAATTATTCATTTCCGATTAATAATAAGATAATACATAACCTGTGTCAATGCATTTTGTTTCCAGTTGCTCACTGCTCTTCATTCCTTAGAATAATTGACGAAAATCGTGTCAGGATTGAGGCAGTCATTCCCCATATTTCAAATCCATTGTATGAATAATAGTAAACCTTTCTGTGTTCCCCGTCAAAAAAATAATCTTCAACCTTATAATATTCTTTATTGTAAAAAATAGAAAGGGGAGCTTCAAAACATTCTTCGATCTCGTCTGCATTTATTATATAGTCATACGGATATTTGATTGAGCCTATAAATGTATGAACATGAAAATCAGATATAGAAATTATTTCATCAAACTCTCCGATGATTTCTATATCGCCTGGTTTGATACCTGTCTCTTCATACGTTTCTCTTAAAGCTGTATCCAGAAAGCTTCTATCGATCTTTTCCACTGCTCCGCCCGGGAATGAAATCTGTCCTTTGTGGTTACTGACACTCTGTGTTCTCTTCGTTAGAAAAACATGAGCTTCGTTATTTTTATTCAATAAGAGCATCAGTACAGCAGCAGAAACCGAACCACTTTTCTCAACTTGTAATTTTTCTCTATTTTCAAGCCTGCGTTTTATTTCCTTTTTAAAATCGGTAAAATAATTTTCATTAGTAAAATACAAATTCATTTATAATCTCCAAAATATTAAGAACAATCGTTATAAACGAAGGACTAATTGTCAAGTTTGATTATACTTGTATGCCAATCCGGCTTACAAATTTCCGACAGGATTACTATTTCAAGATAACAAATAAAAATAATCTTGAATTTTCATAGCAAATACTAATCAATTACTTAATAATTTTTAATTACTATTTTATCCGGAGATATTGATGTTTATTAACGATGACAAAACGTACGGTTTAACAAAATACGCCAAGCTGCTGATAGTCTTCGCGGGTTTAATCATTGGATTTATTATATCAAGGGTATTTTTTATTGTGCCATTTACCGCGCAGGACAATTCAATGAATCCGAATATTGCCAAAGGCGATTATTTATTAATTTTAAAAATCACTTCCCCGGAAGAAGGCGATACAGTATTGGTTAAAAGCCCCGTAGAGCCAGGCAGGGTAATTTTAAAACGATTGATCGCAAGAGGAGAAAAGATCATTGAGATAAAAAATAAAAAAACATTTATTAATAATATTGAATTTATTCCGAAATGGAATCTGCAATCAATAGACAAACGTGTTTTCCCGGAATATTTTAATCACAGAGATAACTTGCCGCAAATAAAAATATTAAAAAGCGAGATTTTTGTAATGGGAGATAATTTTGATTATAGCTTCGACAGCCGCAATTTTGGCGCGATAGACGAAGGCCAGATTATAGGGAAAATGATATATAAATTCTAATTTTTACTCCCACTCAATTGTGCTCGGTGGTTTTGAAGAGATATCATAAACAACCCTGTTGACTCCCTTGACTTCGTTTATGATCCTGTTCGAGATTGTCCTTAAGAGGCCTTCAGGCAAATACGCCCAGTCCGCTGTCATTGCATCCACCGATGTCACCCCCCTGATTGCAATTACGTTTTCGTAAGTGCGTTTATCACCCATTACGCCAACGGACTTTACAGGTAAAAATACTGCAAAAATCTGCCACAGTCTATCGTATAATCCGGCTTTTTTTATTTCACCAACAAGTATATCATCCGCGTTCTGAAGAATCCCGATTCTTTCCTTTGTTACGTCTCCTATGATCCTGATTGCAAGACCCGGCCCCGGAAACGGATGTCTGTATATTATTTCATCCGGCATTCCAAGCTCTTTACCCAGAATCCTGACTTCATCCTTGAACAATTCTTTCAGCGGCTCAATTACCCTGCCTGATTTTATCAGCTTAAGTACTTCCGGTACCCGGTTATGATGGCTCTTAATAGTATCCGACGGGCCCTTGGTAGATACAGACTCGATTACATCAGGGTACAGAGTACCCTGCGCGAGAAAATCGAACTGTCCGATCTTCCTTGCTTCCTGTAAAAATACCTTGATAAACTCCCTGCCGATTATCTTTCTTTTCCTTTCCGGATTTTCGACACCCTTGAGTTTCCTTAAAAATCTCTCCGACGCGTCAACATAAATTATATTTAAATCAAGATTCTCTTTAAATCTTTTAATGACGATCTCCGCCTCATTTTTTCTGAGCACGCCGTTGTTCACAAAAACCGGGAACAGCCTGTCTCCGACCGCCTTTTTTAAAAGCACTGCCGCGACCGATGAATCCACGCCGCCCGAAAGCCCAAGAAGAACGCTTCCGTTCCCGACCTCCTTTCTTACCGAGTCTATCGCCTGCGCAACGAACGACTTCATCGACCAATTGCCCCTGAATCCGCATATATCGAAAAGAAAGTTTTTCAGTACTTTTTTCCCGCTCACGGTATGATATACTTCAGGATGAAACTGTACACCGTAAATTTTTTCTTTGCTGTTTTCTATTGCAGCAACTTCCGCATTTTTTGAGCTTGCAAGGATTTTGAATCCGGACGGTGGAGCCGTAACCTTATCGCCATGGCTCATCCACACAGTCTCTTTTGACTTTAAACCTTTGAATAAAGAGGATTTTCCCCTGATATCTATTACCGCCCTGCCGTATTCTTTTTGGTTCGAAGCTTCCAGCTTTCCGTGAAAAGCGTCTGTTATAATATAAAGCCCATAGCATATTCCCAGAACTGGAATGCCGAGCTTGAATATCCCGGCAGAAATACGCGGCGCATTCTTTTCATATATTGAAGAAGGTCCGCCTGAAAGAATTATAGCCCCAGGATTTTCATCTTTAATTCTTTCTAGAGAATAATTATATGGGACTATCTCTGCATAGACCTTCAATTCACGAACCGATCTGGCAATTAATTGCGTGTATTGCGAACCGAAATCAAGAATGCAGACTTTTTCATCAGCTTTTGCTGCAGGTATTGTCATTCCTTCCCCTTCAGATCATTTATATATTTCATATAACCCTTTGCATTCAGATCTTTGTTCTTTGCATCAATATTATCCGCCATATTTTCTCTGTATCCGGCTAATTTTAAGGAATATTCTTCATTGTTTAAAGCTAAAATGCTCAAAGCGAAAAGAGCAGCATTTCCCCCGCCGGCCTTGCCCGAAGGCATTGCAGCTACCGGTATACCTGAAGGCATCTGAATAATAGAAAGGATGGAATCAAGACCTCCTGCAATGTTTGTCTCAATCGGCACACCGATTACGGGAAGAACAGTATATGCTGCCACAACCCCCGGAAGATGAGCCGCACCGCCTGCGGCAGCAATAATTACGCTTATACCGCGTTCTTTAGCCGACCTGACCCATTCTTTGGTTTTATCCGGTGTCCTGTGAGCAGATGATATTACAATCTCGAAATTAACTCCGAATTTTTCAAGTATGTTAAAGCATTCCGAAATCCTGGGCAGATCGGAATCACTGCCAATAATGACACCGATTTCAGGCATAAACACCTCACAAAAATTTAATTATTTTCCAGGCTGAAAAATTGATTATTCGTTAATTTAATCCTGTTAAAAAAACAATACTAAATAATATTTTAAAAAAATTCTGTAAAGAATTTTATTCATCCGTTTATAATCTATTTTATGAAAAATGTCTTGCATTTTTCATAAAATTTTTAAATACATACGGAACTTAAAAGACGAACAAAGTAACATCTTAACCGCGACTATTGCTGTCAGAAAAAGGAGAACGATGAAAATAATATCATATTTTTATAAATTTATCTTTATTTTAATTTGCATATCCCCCATAACCGGCTGTTCAAAAGATGCTGCAGATAAATTAAATGACAGCATAGAATTATACAGCCATGAAGATACTACAAAAGCAAAGATCCGCATAGAAGACTCACTGATCAATTCAGCTCTTATTAGAAAATTTAAAGGACATATCTTTTCATATGGAGAAAATATTATATTTTACAGACAGAAGAAAACGCTTTATTTTGCCTATCCGCAGGAATTCGATATTGAAATAAATGAAAACTATAACCTGATAAGTTATGATCCCGAACCTGATCAACTGGGCTTATCTAACGGATATGACATTAAAATATATACTTCCAAAGGTAAACTAATAAAAACATGCGGCCCAGCACCGGATGATAAGTCCATAAAATCTTTTACCATTAGCAATAATAATATTTATTATTACAAAGATAAAAAAATCTATGCTTACGATCTGGTATCGGATGATGTAAAACTATTGGCAAACGACAAATCCGCAAATGCTTTCAATAAGGAAGCGTATAATGTTAAATTTTATAAAACAGAAAATTTATTGGGTATTGTTACCGGGATTGCAGGCAAATATTATTTAAACGTTTTAGATTTAAATAACAATTTAATGATATTAACTGATTTAAATATGGCCTCTTCAAAACTATATTTTCAGAATAATGAATTATTTTTAATCAGAGGAAGCGCCGGCAAATATTTATTAGCCAGGCTTTCTCTTCCATCAAAAAAAATACAAAATCTGTTTGAATTTAAAAATTTAACCGATATTGAATTTTTCGCAGCCGGATTACTATTTGAAGACAATGATGGATTAAAACTCATTGAATATGGAAAACCATATAATTATAAAATTCCTTTCCGGTACGGATTATCCGGACAGTGCGGAGGCAGGCCTGTTATAATATATTTGGATGAATATTACATAATTGATCCGGCAGTATTTTTAGAAAAAATTACTTTAATAAATAATAGGATACCTTCTCTTTTTGAAGAGACAGTTAAAAAATAACAGGAATGTCTTCTTAGTCTTCTTAATTGTATATAGTTCAACCAGTTTACAGTACTACCTGATATTATTATTCGGACTCATGCCGACACATGCGAGTAACGAACGCAAATTTTCGCGTAAGATAGTTCGCTGATAACTAAATGACATTATCTGTTCCTCCACTCTCTCTGCATTTCTCGGTCCACATCCCTTTTCTGAATTGCCCTTCTTTTATCATACTTCGCTTTTCCTTTTCCCAATCCCAGCAGGACTTTTATTTTCCCGTTCTTAAAATACATCTGAAGCGGGACAAGAGTCAGCCCCTTTTCCTTTAATTTTCCCGTTAGCCTTTTTATTTCCTGTTTATGCAGCAATAGTTTTCTATCCCTGAGCGGTTCATGATTAAAACGGTTGCCTTTCTCGTATTCTGAAATATTAACATTCACAATGAACATCTCACTGTTTATAATTCTCGCATAACCGTCTTCGATGTTAGCTTTTTTCATACGAAGAGCTTTTACTTCAGTTCCGGTCAGTACAATACCTGCCTCAAATGTATCCAGTATTTCGTATTCAAACCGCGCTTTTTTATTATTCACAATCTGCACAACTTTTTCCTGCATCAGAGCTTCTCCGTAAAAAATTTAAATAACTTTTAAATATCCGATAAGCAGGTGCAATTTACAACTATAAAATTTATAAAATAAAATAAAACAGTATCCGATTATTATTTTGACATTCTTAATAATTTAGAATATAATTTTTTATAAAAATTGTTATCCTGCTCTTGATTACATAAGAAACTTATGTTAGAGAATACTGATAAAATCCTGAAAGTGCTTATTGTCGAAGATCAAAAATCAAGTGATATTTTTTTAACTGAACTTTTATTAAAGTCAAAAAGCTATACTTTTGCCATTGAGTCCGTGGATTCTCTCTCTACCGCTATTGAAAAACTGGAGACCGTCAAATTTGATATTATACTTCTGGATCTGAACCTGCCGGACAGCACAAATCTGAATACACTGAATGCCATAATTACGAAAAATCCTTCAGTACCCATTATTGTAATAACAGGTAAATATGCAGATGATATAAGTTCCCAAGCAATTTCGTGCAGAGCACAGGACTTTCTCGTTAAGGGAGATTTTGACGGCAACCTGCTTGATAAAACAATAGGTTTTGCAATTGAGCGGAAAATTTTAGAAAGGAATATGATCAATAAAGAACGGGAATTCAGAATGATGATCGAAAACGGATCGGATATAATTTCAATAATCGGCACTGACGGACTCATTTTATATAAAAATCCGTCTGTAAAAAACCAGCTTGAATATGACCCGATTGATTTGATAGGCAGAAATATTTTCAGATTCATCCATCCTGATGACAAGCAAATACTGATAAACGAATATACTGGCCTTATAAAAAACCTATATTCCACTCTTGTGAAGGAATATAGATTTAAAACTAAAAATAATTCATGGCGCATACTGGAATCAAAATTTAACCCCATATTTGATGAACACGGCAGCGTGTCGTGCGTAATTATTAATTCAAGAGATATAACTGAACGGAAACAAGCTGAAGATGAAATAAAGACACATAAAAACAATCTTGAGGAATTAATTAAAGAACGGACTTTTGAGCTTATGTATTCGCGGGAAATGTCGGAAGCTGCCAATAGGGCAAAAAGCGAATTTATTGCCAACATGAGCCATGAGCTTAGAACTCCCCTGAATTCGATAATCGGATTCTCCAAATTAATGGAAACAGGATATAATCCTGATACTTATTATGATTATCTCGATAACATAAAAAATTCGGGGTCCCGTCTTCTTGAAATGATTAATAATATTTTAGACCTTATTAAAATTGATGCCGGAAAAATTAAATTCAAAAAAAGGCCTGTTAGAATAGATACAATTATTAATTCCTGCATTAATACCATCAGAGAAACAACAGAAATGAAAAATCGAAGAATAGAATATATAAACGATAACGGCAATCCGGAGATTCTCGGAGATGAAAGCAGACTGGAGCAAATGTTCCTACAGCTTCTATCCAATGCCGTTAAATTTACACAAAATGATGGCCTTATAAAAATCGACAGCCGAATAAAAAGTAAGTCTATTGAAGTCAATATTACCGATAATGGAATAGGGATAAAAACAGAATTCCAAAGTCGCATTTTTAACGCGTTTCAAATGGGGGAACTGGGATTAATTCGGGAAAATAAGGGAGCAGGCATTGGCCTGAGTATTGTAAAAAAAATTATCGATGCCCACGACGGATTGATCTCAATAATAAGCAAAGAAGGCAAAGGCAGCACATTCATAATCACTATTCCCATAATCACAGCGCAAGTCACGAATCATCATTAATTCATTAATTTATACGGAGATTAAATAATGACCGCAAAAACGGAGAAACTATCAACTAATAGCCAAAATATAATTCACCCTAAAAATCCCATTTTAATACTTGAAGATGTGAAGGAAAATCAGATTCTCTTAAAAGAGCTTTGCAGGAATATGGGGCTTCCCAGCGAAATCGCAGAAAACGGGCAGGAAGGGCTTGACATCATTGAGGAAAAAACTTTTTCCATTTTTATTGTAGATTTAATGATGCCTGTAATGGACGGAAAAACATTTATTAAAAAGCTTAAACAAAAAATACCCAATGCAGTTATACTTATTCAAACCGCACTGGACTCCTCTGAAACCATCATAGAAATCATGAAATTAGGTGTTTTTGATTATATTATCAAACCATTGGATCCTGAAGTATTCCAGAAAGTTATTAAAAAAAGCATTGAATACAAACATCTGAAAGATATGGAAAAAGACTTAGCAGACAGTGCGCCGCTTAAAATACGCAATCAGCTCGAATGGCTTAATTACAAAGAAGACAGGAGAATAACTGCAAAGGATTATGCCGAGATTAAATCAATATATAATCTAAAAACTTCATTAATGCAGGGAAAGGGATTCGGATCTCTTCTCAGCATAATTGATATTATTCTAAACACAAAAAAAGAAAAGGGAGCAGATTACTTAATAAATAAAGAATTACTTGATCTGCTGCTTGATAATTACGAAACATGCAACACCCAGTTGAACTGGCTTCATGAAATTTCAAATTTACTCGAAAACTTATTTGTTGTAAAAGAAAGCGACTCAGCTGAATTAATCGCAGCAATACCCGGCATGTTAACTGAAGTTGCTCCTTACATGAAGAATAAAAATCTAAAAATAACATTCCCTGAGCTTAATACAAAGTGCAGATTGAATTTAAACCTTGAAAAAATGTCTTTAATAATTGAGGAACTTATTATCAATGCCTATAAATATTCCGTCACCGGAAGCGTTATCAATATATTTTCTTATATTAAAGAAGCATATTTATGGATTTGCGTAATGAATGAAGTAAGTGAAAAACCATATGGCGGGATTCCCCAAAAATACGAAAAGCTTGTTCTTGAACCGTTTTTCAGAGTAGCGCCTCCTGACGAAAGCATCAGCAAAGTAGAAAAATTCAGCCTCGGCCTTGGATTAACGGTTGTCGATAACATAACCAGAAAGCATGGCGGCTTGTTCCTGATACAGGATGTCAGAAACCATATAGACAATCAGACCAAACTCAGCGTGCTTGCACAAATTATGCTACCTGTTGTTGTTGAATAAAACAATGTTAGCTATAACCTCCGGATGAAATAACTTTACGCAAACTGTTTTTTACAGCGAATATCCCTCCAAATGATATTAAAATTGTTCCAAGCCAGACAAGCCACACGAACCTTTTAAATGATACCTCTACTATAACGGCATCCGGATGGACAATTGTATTTACCCCAAGCTTTTTCAGCTTGCCATCAGCGCCTGTTTTTTTCTCAATTCCACCCGGGCTTCCTTTATATTCCACGGGGGATATATAAATATCTTTAAAAAATCCATAATCTACATAAGGCTCTCTGATAATAGTATCCATCTTTTCGCATATATAGTAAGGAGTTTGTATTTCATTTACTTTCTTATTTTTAAGATACTCAAATTTTAATTTGTCTAATCCCGGCTTTTCCAAACCCTTAAAAATTAATTTTATTGAACCTATCTCGGATTCAATATTTTTTATCAGAATTTTTTGAATTGAATATGAATGCAGATTCGAACTGATTATGCCGAGAATCAAAAGTCCAAGTCCAAGATGCGCCAAACGCGATGCTGCTGAATAAGACGATCTTTGCATTACAATTTCCGGAACATGCTGAATTATTATAAAAAAAGCCAGAATTGATAAGATATAAGAAGATAAATCTGATGTATAAAAAAGATTGAAAAACACTCCGCAGACAAGAGACAGAAAAGATATTATTATCAGACTGATAAACCTTCTCTTTTTCGGAGTCCTGTAAATTCCTGCGATGATTATTGTTGCTAAAATTAATATTCCGAAAGGCTTTGAAATACCATTATAGAATTTCACGGTTACGGCAGATGCATTTGTTAAAAAAATTTGCGATATAACAGGCATTGAAGTTCCGATTAAAACAAAAAACGAATAAAATGAAAGCAGGATAATCCCATAATTTACTATATTAATTTCTGATAATATTTTATCTTCAAACGGAACTGTTTTAATATTCCGGCATCTTATTAATAACAAAGAAATGCCAACAATAAAAAAGATAAAAATATATAATAATAACCAGCTATTTGACTCAAGTCCGCTGAATGAATGGACGGAAAAATCGGATAATATTCCGCTTCTTGTAAGGAAAGTGGCATAAAAAACCAGCACAAGGCTTATAACAGCGAGAAAAAGGTTCGTTTTAATTAATAGATCCTTCTTTTTTTGCAGAATAAGCCCATGCATCAGCGCAATCATTGTCAGCCATGGTATAAGCGACGAATTCTCAACCGGATCCCAGCCCCAGTACCCGCCCCATCCGAGAACCTTATATGCCCAGTAAGCTCCGAGGAATATTCCGATACCGAGGCTTGCCACGCAAAAAACTACCCACTTATACGTTTTCAATACCCAATCCGAATAATCATTTCTTATAAGTCCCGCTATTGCGTATGCAAACGGAACACTGGCAGATGCGTATCCCAGAAAAAGCACAGGAGGATGAATTATCATCCATGGATTTTGCAGCAGAGGATTCAGCCCTGACCCATCAACCGGAATTTGGTTAGGCAAAATATTGATATTAGTCTGCCATATGGATTCAAAAGGACTATGCTTGAATAAAAGAATTAATAAAAATATTTGAGTCAGAATAATAACAGACGATACTATATCTGAAAAATCATCTTTTATTCTTTTAATTATTGCGCCGATTATAAAAAGAAAAAATACCCACAGAAGAAATGTGCCCTCCTGTCCTGCCCAGAAGGCAGCAGCCTTATAAATAACATGCAAATCTTTAGATGAATAATTATAGACATAGCTGAAATCAAATCTGTCTGTAAGGAATGCCGTAAAAAGAAGAACTACTGAAAAAGCAATCAACAAACCGGATGCATAAAATAATATATCCAATGCTTTTGGATATTCTTTTTTTAAAACGAGAATTATACAATTAAAAACAAACAGGATCGAAGACACTACAAGCGAAGACACAATTAAAAAAGTACCGATATGCATAAAGAATTCTCCGAAAAATTAAAACCGCACCCTATTGAACCTTGCTGTATTTTGAAGGACATTTAACCAAAATTTTATTTGCTTTAAAAATATTTTTCTCCCTGATGTAACTCCCCTGCACCACTATTTGATCCGCTTCCTCCATATTGTTGGGTTTTACACCTTTATACTGTACATTTAATAAATAACCATCAGCATCGTTAAGATTAAAAATTAAAAATCCTTCTTCGTATTTTATCAGCTTTAATTTATTGATTTTTCCAATCACCTGAACATGATTTCCTGACTCAATTGCTTCTTTAAACGATACATAAGGCGTAATTATATTATCCATCGAATAAATCGAATAAAGTGCAATGCCTGCGCTTAAAATTAAAATACAAATTATGATTATTTTATTTCTCATCCAGCTTTTTTTCTAATCCTTTCACTTTTCTGTTTAAATAAAAAAGATACAGGCTAAGTGCGATCCATGTCAATAGAACTATCAGCATCACCTTAAAGATCACTGCACTGTTATCTGCGGAATTGATTGTGCCGGAATCAGCAGCAAGAAAATCCTTTAATAAAAAGAAAACAACAACAGTAAAGATAATTATAATATGATCAATTCTTTTCATATTCTTTTTCTTTGATCCTTTGATGAATTTTTGACAATCTGCCGGCTATGGAAAGCAAATAAAAAAATAAGAAAGTAAAACTCACTGATGATGCTAATAAAGTAATTTTCATTCTATCATCTAATTTAACTGCAATATCCGGATTAATTATTGTATCTGGATGAAGAGACGTATATACTCTGGGAACGATAAATATTAAAAACGGTACAGCGGCCATAGCGATAACAAGATATGATGATGCAAGCTTTCCACGGGAAGGATTATCCGCGAGGGCAGTGCTAAGGCTGAAATACGCAACATATATTAGCAGTAGAATAATAATCGAAGTCTGGCGGGGATCCCAATTCCAGTACGCGCCCCAGCTTATCTTTGACCATAGTGAGCCTGTGATTACTGTCAGGATCATAAAAATCATTCCTAAAACCGCGGAGTTATACGCCTTCTCATCAATAAGAAAAAATTTTTTTTTCTTATCATACAAATATATTATTGAATAAACTCCTGAAATAATAAAAGCAAGAGTAGATACCCAGGCTAGCGGAACATGAAAATATAATATCCTGCCCGCATCTCCCAGGATTTCAGCAGGCGGCGCCCACATGAAAGCCAGGTAAATTGAAAGCGGCATCAGAAAATAAAAAAAATTTAATATTATCATTCTAATTAGAATTTAACCGTAACTGTTCAGGTATCCTTAGCAGTTGCATTTAATCTATTCTTCAAGCCAAATGTGTGCAAATAATAAATACGATATTACCGTAATTACTACGGAATATGCAAACAGAAAAATAATATTATTACTGCCCTCGCAGCCGGTTTTACTTAAGGCAATAAATGTAGAGTCGACTGATGTCCAGATGACGGGAAGGACAACAGGGAAAGAAATAACAGTAAAGAGCGGCCCTTTACCTTTCGCTTTTGCAGTTATAGCTGCCAGTATGGCAGTCGAGGCCGACATCGCAAGGCCGCCCGCGAACATTGTTAAGATAAAAGAACTCAGCGATTTAATGTCCAGCTGTAAAAAAAATATATATAAAGGAATTATTACAATCTGTAAAATTAAAAATAAGGTGACATTAAACAAAAGCTTTGAAGCAAAAATAACATCCGGCTTTGCGTTTAATCTTAAAAAAAGCGCAGTCTCCTGTTCCTCTTCTCTTGTAAAAATATGCGGAAGCCCGCTCATCGCGCTGAAAAATAATATTATCCATAATATTATTGCCTGAATTTTTTGAGGAATCAGAATACCGCCTGATGCAAGACTTATTGAAAGAGTAGAAATTACAGCGAACGAAATTGATACATAGATAGAATATCGGTTTCTGAATTCTACCATGTAGTCTTTTTTAAGATTCTCAAAAACGCGTTTTTTCAAGATTGATCCTGCTATCACAAATGCCAGCCTCTTCATTTTCATTAAATGCGATAATTACGATCTTTTGAGATTTAACAGATTCTACAAGAGAATATACAGCATCCTTTCCATTATTGTCAAGGTTTGAAGTTGGTTCATCAAGAATCAGTATATGCGGATTATGAAGGAAAGCGATTATTAATCGCATTCTTTGCTTCATGCCGGAAGAATAATATTTCAGTCTTTTATTCCTGTCATTGTATAAATCAAATTTATTCAGAAGACCGTTAAATCGTTCCACAAAACATTTTTTATTATTGCTATTGCTGATAAATGAATTAAATGCAAATTCGAGATTCTCAAGAGCGGTCAGCTCTCCATAAGGATTTATTTTCGGACTGGAGAAACCAATGTGATCCCGAATGCAGGATATTCCCGCTTCAGTGCCGTCTGCCTCGCATATCAGTTCACCTGATGTCGGCTTCTGTATACCCGCGATTATCTCCAGTAAAGTCGATTTGCCTGAACCATTCTGTCCGATTACCGCAAGTGATTTCGATGTACTTATTGAGAATTCCATATTTTGAAATACGGTATGACTGCCGTATCTCTTTGCGAGGCTCTTTGCTTTAATATTTACTAACATTTGTTAAATCGACTTTTTAATTTTTAGCAAATCCCTGTTTCCGGAAGTATTAATATAAAATGGGCTGTTAAAAGGTTTCAACAGCCCATCATTAAAATTAAAATTTATAACTCAATAATACTTACCTTTTAAGATTTATCAGTTCCTGAAGCATCTGATCCGATGTCACTATTGTTCTCGAGTTAGCCTGGAATCCGCGCTGTGTAATAATCATGTCGGTAAACTGCTCGGAAAGATCAACGTTAGACATTTCAAGCGTCCCTGCCGCTATCTTGCCTCTGCCCGCTTCCGAAGCAGCACCGATGTTCGGCGTGCCGGAGTTATTCGATGTTTCGAAGAGATTCTCGCCGTTAGCAGTCAGCCCGCCCGGATTTGTAAATACCGCCATACCTACCTGGCCTATAGTTTCCTTTGTGCCGTTGGAATACACTCCTGTTATAACACCGGAATCATCAATATTGAATGCCTCCATGTATCCCATGGTAAACCCGTTCTGCTCAACTGCTTTTGTAGTTGATGGGCTGGAGTATTGAGTAATGCCCTCAACAAGTCCTGCCTTGCCTAAATCCATTGCTATATTTCTGACAGTAGGATCCCCGGCGACCCTGTATTTAAAATTAACCGCTATGCTACCCTGGTTTAGTTCGTCCGGGCTTCCTTCATCCGCTGCGGAGATAAGCCTTCCGTCAGGAGAAAAGCGCAGATTCATCCTGTTGGATGTATTAGTCTGGTCCGGCTGGTTTGCTCCCGCGGTTACATCAAGAGTAACGGGGCCGATAGAGCCTGTAATTGCAGCTGATGCAGTCCACTGATTGGGCGCTGTTTTCCAGAATGTAAGAGTAAGCCTGTGCGGATCACCCAGCTTGTCATACACATCAATGTTGGTAGTTACTCCTGCCGAAGCCCTCATCGCACCTGTGGCATTCAAAGGTATCACAGGCATCTTGGAATCAAGATTACATTTATATTTTATATAATCAGTTTCTTTTGCTTCAACCTTTCCGTAAATAGGTACTATTAAATCTTCTACAGTTCCGGAAGTATTAACGACTTTTTCGCCTCTTTCGTTTCTTGTTGCCATCCAGCCCTGAACCCTTAATCCGTTTGCCGGACTTACCATTGTACCGTCTTTATCCAGCGTAAAATTTCCGGCTCTTGTATAGTATTTTTTATCGCCCTTTGCTGTT
Source organism: Spirochaetota bacterium (assembly GCA_016934735.1). Lineage (GTDB taxonomy): Bacteria > Spirochaetota > UBA4802 > UBA4802 > JAFGDQ01 > JAFGSG01. The sequence goes on from JAFGSG010000063.1 coordinate 93,416, forward strand.
ATAAAAAAACCGTCACCTGATATTGCCAGGTCAGTCTGATTGCCTGTTGTCTGCAGGCTTCCCTGAGTGAAAAGCCTGTCAATCGAAGCTATCATCATTCCAAGGCCGACCTGTTTTGGATTCACGCCTCCCTTATTCTCTTCCGGCTTCGCTGCGCCTGCGATGGTCTGCGACAGCATATCCTGGAAAGTTACTCTGCTAGTTTTAAACCCGTATGTGTTTACATTGGAGATATTGTTGCCGACAACGTCCATCCTGGTTTGATGGTTTTTTAATCCGGATACACCGGAAAAAAGTGATCTCATCATGGCGATTTTGCTCCTGAATCAAAAAAAATTTTTAAAAATTTATTTCTCTCAATCCCTTCTGGAAGCACGATTTCAAAATGATTTTTCTCAAATCGAACTTCTTCAGGAATTTTGCCCAGCACGTCAGGCGGGACTCACTGTTAATTAACTTTACCCTGTCCGTCTGCCTTATTAGTATCGTTAGTTTTTATATTATCTTTAGCAGTATTATTATTGCTTTCATTTATTTTTCCGGTTTTATTATCAGGCTCATTTGTGTAAACAGCATGTATATCATTTAAACCGATTTCCCTTCCGTTTACCGTAAGTCTTATTTCGTTATTTTTATAAAATATAGAAGTTACAAGACCTTCAACCTTTATGCCGGTTACCGGATCAAATGCCTTTACGTTTTTCCCGAGCAGAGAATACGCTTCCGCTGATCTTGAGGTTTTATTAAGCTCCTGAACAGATTTGTTTACATTCGTCATCTGCTCCAGCGCGGAGAATTGTGCCATCTGAGATATGAACTCCTTATTCTCCATCGGCTGGGTCGGGTCCTGATGTCTAAGTTCAGTTACTAATAACTTTAAAAACGCATCCTTATCCAAATTTTCATTCCCAACCTTATTTTTCCTGGGGGAATTCATTATATTGATATTTTCATTTTTTATAGAATTGTTAATCACTGCTGTATTATTTTCCATTGATAGCGCCTCCGTTATTCCTTATATTATTAAATCGATTTCGCCATTGTGCACATATAATGAATTCGACTCATATTCCGCACCTGCCGCAACCGTCTGCCTTCTGCCTGCTGAATGTAAAGCAGCTTCTTTGTTAAAATCGAATAACGATTTCTTTTCATCTCTGACATTAACATTAAAATTCCCGACAGATATTCCGTCTTCCTGCAGCCTGTCTATTATAGTCTGAATATTTTCAAGAAGGGCTTCTTTAGCTTCTATGCTGTCCACTAAAAATCTGCCCATTACTACACCATGTTCAAGATTAAGGTTTACATTCACCCTGCCGAGAGATTCGGGATGCAGTCTTATGGAAAAGCTCCCGTTGCCGCTGTCCCGAACTACTATTTTCGCGTTCAGCAAAATTGTATTCAGCTCATTGCCGAAAGAATTTCTTTTCTCAGCACCCGGGTTGCCGCTTTTTTGCAATACACCCGCACCTTCAATATCCTTTTTAAGAAAAGAGAAGCTAAAACTGGATGTGTTATCCCTTGCCTGCGATCCTTCGTTTTTATCACCAGCCGATATTTCGCTGAATAATTTCTGATTATTTATATCTTTATTTTCATTAAGAGATTCGAAATTTTTACTGATAACATTTTCAAGTTTTTGATTATTTAAATGCTGTCTTATCTCATTAACCAGCCTGGAAATCTGTTTTTTTAAAATCCCGATATCTGATGATTCAATAATATTTTCCGGGTCTTTAATATTGCGGGCATCATTGCTTCTAAAATTCTTATGGCCTATGCGTGCGTGCGCTGTCTCCAGCAGATTTCTTAATCTTTCGAGCATTTTTTTTAATTCATGCCCGTTTAAAGCAATGTGCGGATTTTTATCCGTAACAATATTTTTATTATTCTTTTGCTCAAGAAAATCTTTTAATTCCGAAAGCGTTGTCCTGATATCCTGGATCTGCTTCTTGTCAAAATGCAGGCCCTTAATCAGATTTAATAAAAAATTAATCTCTTTCAGCAGTACAGGAATATCATCACGAATATCTTCATTTTGATTTTTTATTGTATTTTCCTGAGCGTTTTTCTGTATTCTTTCCTTTTGTTCTAATTTATCTTCGCTTTTATTTTTACTTTTTACGCCCGGTTCAGCATTATCTGTTTTATGAATATCTTCCTGCCCGCTACTATGAAAACTATTATTTCCTCTAATTGTTTTATCATCATCTGCAATTTGTCTATTCCCGCCTTTAATTGATGTATCCAGTCTTTCAAACGACGGATTTTCCGAATTATTTTTGTCTATATTAGATATGTCATTCTTTTCATGATTGATTATTTGATTCTCATTTGAATTTACGCTGTAAAGATTATCCTGAAGAAAGCTGTCGAAACTCCGGGATGAGGCAGATAAATCTTTAATTAATCCGTTGAGATCCGACGGAGATGCCGAAGCTGAATTTCCTAAAGACTTTAATATACTGATACTGGAACAATACTGCATTAAATAATTCCTGTTGTTTATCTCAAATGTAACCAGGTAACGGCTGCAAAACCATCACTGATTATTAATATCGATCTGATATATGATAAACTGAATGAAAATTATTTAAAAAATATATTTCGGGAACCTTTATTTATTAAAGGTTCCCGTGAGGAATTTTTGTTTTATTGAAGTTTATTTTTTAATACATTCTCAGGCTGGGTACCAATCATTCTTTCAATCTCTTTCCCGTCTTCAAAAAGAATGAGTGTGGGTATTGACTGTATGGAATATTTGCCGGCGATTTCCTGATTTTCGTCAGTGTTTACTTTTACGATCTTTGCCTTAATTTCACCGGATTGTGTTAGTTTCTCGAGTATTGGAGACTGCATTCTGCAGGGGCCGCACCATGGAGCCCAGAAGTCTACAAGCACTTTTCCCTTTGCGTCCAAAACCTCTGTTTTAAAGTTATTGTTATTTATTTCAGTTAAATTTGCCATAAATCCTCCTATTACCAATGTAACATATTTAAATTATCAGTAAAATTATAACAAGTGTCAAATATAATATTACTAAAACAATGTTAAAAATTACTAACGGAATACGCGATACCGGCCTTCAGATTAAATAAAAATTATCCCATCTTTTCAAGATTCGCATACTTTTCTAAAAATGTTTTACTTCTGCCGTTAAAGCTTATTGTAAGCTTAATATTGTCGCCATTACCCTTTATGCCTGTCACTATTCCTGTTCCATATTTCGGGTGCATAACAATTTCTCTTACCAAAAAACGGCTGCTATTCCTGCTGTCACTGCTATAATTATCATCAACTGTCTCAATCCTGCTGTAACCGGAGTCTGACCTTCCGTAATCAAACGTGTTCACTGTTCTGGAGGCGAATTCGCCGGAAAAATATTCAGCGGGTTCAAGTAATTCTTCCGGAATTTCGTGTATAAATCTTGAAGGAATTTTATATCTAAGTTCACTGAAGCTTCTCCTCATCCCGGCGTTTGTAATATACAACTTGTTCATGGCACGTGTGATCCCGACATAACAGAGTCTTCTCTCTTCTTCAAGCCCTTCCTCTGTATCACTTGACATGCTGTGCGGAAATGTTCCATCCTCCATACCTGTTAAAAAGACAACCGGGAACTCAAGGCCCTTCGCGATATGTACAGTCATAAGAGTAATTGCTCCTGTTTCATCAACTAGAGCAGGGTCCTCTTCGGATGAAAGAAGTGAAACAGTCTGCAGAAATTCATCCAGCGTTACCCGCATGTTCATTGCTTCATAATCATAAATACTGTTTAAAAACTCGGCGATGTTCTCAAGCCTTGCCCTGCTTTCAAGCGTATCTTCATCCTCCAGGTTTTTTTTATAACCGGATGTCTCTATAATCCCGGATACAAAATCTGCAAGGCTTAATTTATCCGGAATATCCTTTGCCGTTTCCATCCCGTCCTTAATAATCTTCCTAAACTCGATAAGCCCTCTTGGGAGTTTCCCCTTTATCCTGTATTCTTTATCTATTATGTCCCATTCCGGGAAACCCTCACTTTTAGCAGTTTCACGAAGCGCATCAATAGTTGCATTCCCAAGCCCCCTCGCAGGCGTATTTATGATACGGAGCATGGACACAATGTCTGCCGGATTTGCAATCACGCGAAGATAAGCGAGAATATCCTTGATCTCCTTTCTGTCATAAAATTTAAGCCCGCCTACAATCCTGTAAGGAATATTCTCCCTTCTCAGATAATCCTCGAAAACCCTTGATTGCGCATTTGTCCTGTAAAAAATAGCGAAATCTTTATTCCTGAGCCCTTCCCTGTTTTTCATTGTAAGTATCATATTAACCACATACTCAGCTTCGCCGTATTCATTGTTAGTCTGGCACCAGACAACGGATTCGCCTTCGCCTCTTACTGCTTTGAGACGCTTATCCTTTCGCTGACGGTTATTTTTTATAACATAAGACGCGGACTCAAGTATTGGCATAGTTGAACGATAATTCTCCGCAAGTGTCACAACTTTTGCGTCACTGTAATCCTTTTCAAAATTCAGAATATTGCGGATATCCGCCCCCCTCCATGAATAAATGGACTGATCATCATCGCCTACAACACAGAGATTTCTTGAAGATGAAGAAAGATATTTGCAGATTAAATACTGCGCATGATTCGTATCCTGATACTCGTCAATCATGAAATATTTCCACTGGGTCTGCATCTTAGCGGTCTCTTCCGGATATTCACTGAGCAGTCTTGTAGTTTCGATCAGGAGATCGTCAAAATCAAGAGAGCAAAGGTTTCTTAACCGGCGGTGATATACTGAATAGATTTCCGGAAAATTAAACGGCAGATTGTCGGGCATCAGGCTGTCAGGACCGGACGTAAAAAATTCCGGCCTGTTTTTAATTTCCGAAATACGCGAAGCGATCGTGCGCGGTTTTATCTTTTTGGGATCAAGGCGCATCTCCATCAGAATATCTTTTATGAGGGCTTCCTGGTCGCTTGTGTCATATATTGAGAATGAATGCGGTATTCCTATCTTCTCTCCGTACTTCCTGAGTATATACACAGCTGCAGAATGAAATGTTTTAATGAACACGCTGTTGCCTTCAGGCCCGACGAGATCAATTACTCTTTTTTTCATTTCAGCAGCGGCCTTGTTGGTAAAGGTAACTGCCATTATATTGTACGGAGGAATTTTTTTTTCTTTAACAAGAAATGCAACACGGTATGTAATAACCCTTGTTTTGCCCGAGCCTGCCCCGGCTAATATCAACAGAGGGCCGTCTGTGTGAAGCACGGCTTCTTTCTGATTTTTATTTAATTTGTCGAGTAGTTGAATCATTATCTAATTTTTACTTTACTGAATCGATAGCTTTCTTAAGAGCGTTTTCAAGCAACCGTATATCAGGTTTCTTTATGAATTCTTTTTTCATAAGTATATCGATTATCGCCCTTGTTTCATTAATATCACGTAAAGTTGTTTTATAAACATCGTCTCTTTCCACTTTAATTCCTGCAACTCCGTTTTTAACCGCTTCCATTGCTACATCAGCAGCTTCTTCAGCAAAGACTTCGGTTTCATCCATAGACGGCATTATCCTTTCAGGATGGATGCCTTTCTTCGCGGCAAATTCAGCTATAGAGTATGAGGATGCAAGCGCCATCTCGTCTGTTATCTTTCTCGCGCGCGCAAGAAGAGCGCCCTTCAGTATCCCGGGGAAACCGATTGAATTGTTAACCTGATTTGGGAAATCACCTCTGCCTGTAGCGACGACATATGCGCCCGCCTCCTTTGCCGCAAACGGATAAATTTCAGGCACCGGATTTGAGCAGGCAAAGACAATCGGCTTCTTCGCCATGCTTCTGATCCACTCCTGCTTAACAGTATCAGGGCCCGGACTGCTGAGCGCAATGAGCACGTCCGAATCCTTCATTGCCGTTTCAATATCCTTTATTTTATCAGGGTTAGTTGCTTCGCACAATTCCCATTTCCGGTAATAAGCAGGATCCGATTTAATGTCTTCCCTGCCTTTATGCAAACCGCCTTTTGAATCAAAGATTGTCATCTTTGCAGGATCAGCGCCTGCCTTAAGTATAAGACGGGCTATTGTAGTATTTGAAGCACCGGCGCCCATCAGTACAATTCGTACTTTATCAATGGACTTGTCCGCTACTTTAAGTGCGTTTATCAGGCCGGCTACAGTGACGCATCCCGTGCCCTGAGCATCATCATGCCATACCGGTATATCGCATACCTCCCGTAAAGTATCCAGCACTTTGTAGCAGTTAGGCTGGGAAATATCCTCAAGATTCACTGCTCCGAAGCTCGGTTCAACCATTTTTACAAAATCGATGATCTTATCCGGATCATGCTCGCCTTTTGAATTATAACTATTCATGCAAAGAGCTACTGCATCTATGCCTCCCAGATATTTCATAAGAAAAGCCTTGCCCTCCATTACACCGAGTCCGCCCGGAGGCGTGCAGTCACCGTCGCCCAGCACTCTTGTGGAATCTGTGACAACAGCTACAAGGTTTCCCCTGTTGGAAAATTCATAGGACGCGTCGTTATTGTCCCTTATCGCTGTTGATACAGACGATACGCCAGGTGTGTACCAGATATTAAACCAGTTAAAGCCGTATATTCCAGCCTTTGGAAATGTCATAATTTTCCCGCCGTAAAATCTGTGTGCAGACAATGCAAGTTCTTTTAAAAATATTGTTTTTGCTTCTGCTTTCTTCTCCTCTGAAAAATCATCCGGAAAAAGCAAATCTAAATTTGATAATGATAAATCCAGCTTTGACATACATACCTGCTTTTATTTTTCTTTAGGATTATCCTGATTTGATATAGAATTTACCTGCTTTTTTCAGGATTTTTTCGAACCAAATATTAATATCTTATAATTTAATAAAAATTCCATTGCTATAAATAAGGATGCGGCAGTTTTTTACAAGGATTTTCTCGCGCCGATAAATATTTGCGTACAAAAAAAACAATTATTCCATTCCCAGAGAAAAAATATATATTTTTAGGAGGATTTCCAATATGCGCATTCTATGCCACAAGAGAGGAGAAAGTCTCTTTCAATTCTTTAAGAGAATAGACAATCCTGCACTCCGGCAGGGATTCAAGGAACATTTTGCCGTACCCCTTTGAAAGTATCCTCGGATCGAGAACCGCCACAATCCCGCGGTCTTCTTTACTTCGAATAAGCCTGCCGAATCCCTGCTTGAATTTTATTACAGCGCTCGGTATCTGATAGGACGAGAACGGATTTAGCCCGCGCTCCTCAAGCCTTTCAATCCTTGCCTGAGTAACAGGCCTGTCCGGCACGCTGAATGGCAGGCGCATCATAATAACTCCCCGAAGAAGATCTCCGGGCAGATCTATCCCCTGCCAGAAAGAATGCGTACCCATGAGAACAGAACCGTCGTCCTTTATATAGCGCTCAACAGTCTCAACAGCAGAGAAATCGCTCTGAGCATAAATCGTGTTCCTGGTAATAGAAGCAAGCTTACGCCTGATTATATCAAGCATTTTATATGATGTAAAGAGCATAAGACAATTTCCGCCTACAAGCCCGATTATTCCTGACGAAATTTCAGCAGCCTTATCAATAAATCCTGTATCATCAGGGCCTGCGGAATTTTTCTCCAGATATAAAATAACCTGATTCTTATAATCAAACGGCGAATTAAGAAGCAAAGGCTTATAATCAAAAATGCCCAGCCTGTCGGCAATGAACGAAAATTCTCTTTTCGCGGTCAATGCCGCGCTTACGAATATACAGCTGTCATAAAATGAATTTATTTCCTGATACATAGGCTGTGAAACATCAACAGGTTTGCCCATTAAATGAATATCGCCCAACATTTCTTCGCCGTTCTTCTCGATCCAGTAGACGAAATTCGAATTCTGCAGATATATCAGCGATTCAAGACTTTGCAGAAATGCAAACAGCTTCCCGCGTGCGATCTCGAAATCAATGTTCATGGTATCTTCAGAAAAGTCATCCTGTACTTTTTCAAAGATAACAAGAAGATCCTTCAGATGCTTTACAGGAATTTCACCGAACGGCAGAGCCTCCCTTAAGCGGAAAGTATTTGAATCATCCTTAAAAAAATCCCTTAACTTTTCAAAAAATAAATTGATCTCTTTAGAAACCGCGTTTACTGTTTCAACCGCGCGTTTTCTTTCTTTCTCGCCTGAGATCCTGTTCACTATGCTACTCTTTCTTGACCGTTTGTAGACGTTCTGAAGCGTCTCTATTATGCGATTATAGCTCTCGTCAAATCCGAGCTGATCCGAAGCGATCTCTTCGATAGAATGAGCCTCGTCAAAGATCACAATGTCGAATTTCGGAAGATAAGCTTTGCCGGCGGAAATATTTGAAAAGAAAAGATAATGATTCATTATAAGCAGGTTGGAGCTTTGCCATTCTTTTTTAGCTCTTTGATATATGCACTTGGAAGAAAACGGACAACGGTGGGAATTACATGCCTCGCTTTCCCTGTGTATCTCCTCCCATAGCTGGTTGGGCACCGAAAAATCAAAACGCGAAAATACTCCCTTGCCCGCGAACGCGTTTGCCAAAGCTTCTACGGCATCCTGATCACCAGGCTCAAAGCCACCGCGCAATATGAGTGCCTCGAATCTTTTTCTGCATGGATAATTAGAACTGCCGAGACACAGCGAGTGCTTAAAATCCTTCCCCGTATATTCCCTGACAACTTTTCTTGCAAGACGAATATCTTTGTCAATTAGCTGTTTCTGAAGCGCCTTCGTCTCAGTACTTACTGCAACTATCTTCTGATTTTCAAGGCTGTATAAAATTGCCGGGATAAGATACGCCAGCGTTTTACCGATGCCTGTGCCTGCTTCAATAAGAGCGTTCTCTTTGTCAAGAAGCCTCTCCATTATAAACTCCGCCATCTGAAGCTGCTCGCCGCGGAACTCATAATTAGAATGCGCCCGGCTTAAATATCCGGCCTTTCCAAAAATATCTTCCATCTGATCATCTGCCTTGTAGTTTTTCAATAATACTGGTTGTTGAATACCCGGCAACTAAAGGCAATATCATTATTACTCCTCCGTTATCTTCAATTACTTTTTTTTCAATTAAGCCATCAGGCAAATAATCGCCCCCCTTTATGTGTATGTCCGGTTTAATTGTTTTAAGCAATTCTATCGGGGTATCTTCATCGAATATCACACAATAATCAACAAAACCCAAAGCCGCGACTACAGACACTCGCCCTTGTTCACTCATAATGGGTCTGTCGCTGCCCTTGATTCTTCGGACGGAATCCTGGCTGTTTATTCCAACAATTAAAATATCACTCAACTCCGATGCTTTTTGAAGATATTCAACATGCCCCAGGTGAAGAATATCAAAACATCCGTTAGTTGTTACAATGGTTTTCCCTTCCTGTCTTATTTTTTTGCAGATCATCTCAATCTTATTAAATGAAATAATCTTATTTTTATAACTTTCAACTTTCATTTAAAAAAACCACATGAAATTTTTATCAATGTAACTATAAAAGATATAATTAAGGAGAGTACTATTATTTCACAGAAAATATAACAAACATAGAATGTTCCCGGAGAAAAAAATCAACAACTAATTTATTTGAGGAAATATTACTCGAATTTAAAAGACGGGTATCTGTCTATAACACCGGTAATATATGACAATATGTTGGCGCAGTATCTGTAATATCTTACCATGAAATCGAAAAGTACTTTCGGCCATTTTTTCCGTATAATGACAGAGAGTATCCCGATAAAAAAAATAACCGCACACCCGATTGACAATACAGTTAATATGATCAGATGAGGCAGCACAGCAATAATAATACCTATTATACTTATTCTCAGAATCGCGAGAACTCTTGAATAATTTATCGGGTATGTCGCGTCATATTGAAGAGGATAATCGATATCCTTTCTGCCTGCGAATTTAGGTATTCCTTCCACCACATCAATACAGCATGCGCTTAACGAAAGAAGATACCTGATTGTGTTTTCCTGTATACATATAAAATCCTCTTCATGTGTACCGGAGAAAGCGATTATAATCCAGTTAAATAAGGATAGAATTAAAGATAGCACGGAATATATTAAAAATACTATAAAATGCGGTATTAGGACTATGGGATAAAGACAAATCAATCTGAATATAGCGCCGATACGTGAAAATTTAAGAGAATAATCAATGGAAAAATTAATGATTCCTCCCGGTACTGTATCTCTGATATCTGCATCAGGACTCGCAATTTCCAGTTCATGTTCTTTAAAATCCCTGCTCGATTTAATATCATGAGGAACGATGTGTTCTTCCTCTTTTTTAAACGCATCATCTTCCTCAAATTCATCAAAATCAATTTCGGGCAATTCTTCATCAATAAGATCAAGTTCGGCTGTTTTTTTAGCCGGCAATTCTTCTACCTCAGGCGCCACCTCCTCAATAGTAAGCCTGATATCATCATCCTCAGGACGGGCTATTAAAACGGCCTCATCCTCTTTAACTAATTCATCGGTAGTCAGCCCCGCATCCGAAAGGGTAATCCTTTCATCGTCTGAATCCACTGCTTCTCCCTCTTTGAGTTCTTCAACTTCGTCAAGCGTTAGATCAAGCGCGTCAAGATCCAATGTAATATCTTCATCTTCCTCAGCGCTCTTTTTAATCTGCTCTTTCAGCTGAGCCGGTTTTGCTTTTACCTCCTGCACCTCCTCTATCTCTCCAATGTCTCCTTCAAAATCAGAAATATCAAGATTTTCGGTTGTCAGAGGTTCGAATGATTCTGACAATTCTTCAGTCTCCCTGCCCCCCACGGTTTTATTATCAAGGTCTTCTTCAAGCTGTATATCAAGGGAATCGAGATCAATTGTTATATTTTCCTCCTCTTCCTCGGCAGCTTTTTTCTCCGGAAATATTTCGTCGCTTTCCACATCATCCATGAAAATCGAATCACTTTCAATATCCTCAGAAGCTAATTCTTTTTCCAGCATACTTTCTTCTTCAGGTTCTTGCTCTGGAGATACATCCTCCTCAATTTCGAGCGGACTGAAATCTTTCTCTAAGGCGCTGCCTTCAACTTCTTCGATTATAGAGTCATCATCACTTAATTCATCAAAAAAATTATCTTCAAATTTCTTTTTACTATCTTTATTAATTTCGTAAGCAGATGATTCCTCTCCGGCGTCTTTTTCTGCCGAAATATTAAGAGCATCATCCGCTGTCTCGCCGGCATCCGATATTTCGCTAAGACTCTCCAAATCAGGCAATCCCATATCCTCAATGTTCAGAGAGCTCTCCTCTTCTTCTGACTCACTGCTTAAATTTTCCAGTGCATCCGCCAACTCATCTTCCGAAGGCAGTTCTGGTTCCTGTTCAATATCCGAAGCGCTTTTCTTTATCAGATCATCAAAACTTTCCGCTTCCTCTTCAAATGCAACCTCGCCATTTTCCGAGGATGCCATAATATCTCCGATCAGTCCGTCATCGCCGATAAGCCCATCTTCATCCCCGAACGAAGCCCCGATTTCAGCTTTGCTTTCCCTGGTTATGCTGCCGGCTGCTGCTTTTTTATCGACCTTTTCCGCAACTTGCCCGGAAGACTCTTTTTCATGCTCTTTTTTCTTATCGCGATTATCAATCTCAACACTTGTCCCGCATTTCGGACAGTTAAAGCCGAATATTTTATCTTTTATTTTTGAGTCATTTACCGAATATTGCGACTTGCAGTTTGTGCAGCTTACTATCATCACATTCTCCTTGCGCTATCTGCCGGGGAAATATTTTTCATTGATGTTATTTTGAATTATTAAAAACGACAATGGAAGAAAAAATATAATGTACCACTTTGCATCCCTGCCGTTCAACTGCTCGGATTTCTGAATATATTTAAGGCTTATATATAAGTACCATATTCCGCCTGTAAAAATAATGAGTAGAATATTTGATATCGGATTTTCATCAAAAATTCTGCTTACTTTTGCAATCCACCAAAACAAGTAAAGGCCGGCAGTGAGCAAGGTAAGTAAAAGTAAAACTATCAGATTATTTTCAGGATAATAATCCACTTCCATATTTTGCCTCGGAAATATAATAACTAAAAGTATTATTCTCTAATATTAACGGTAAAATCTATATTATATCTTACTATTTTTTATCATAATAATAAAACTATTATTTACGGCCTTTTACTCAAATACAGCGTTCTGCTTTTAATATTATATCTTAATATATTTCATTATTCAGCGCAATCTAAAATTTTTAATTTATAATAATTTTTATTTATATTTAAAAAAATTTTAATTCTTTATTAAATAGAATACTTAATGACATTAAGTCAGATTTCATCGACAAATTGATTCCTGAAAATCCAAAGCACAAAAAAGGATTGTAATTTAAACGAATTTTTTTATTATTAGATCATAATCAAAAGCGCAAAAAATAAATATAAGTATTTACCAGGCTGCTGGCCTGATAAAATAAAACTTGTTTAATTAAAAAATATAATATAATAAAATTTTCTCGCCAGCGAATCAATAACATAAAGCGGAAATACTCAAAAGAAATAGCGGAGAGCATTTAACAAATGACTTTTCTCAGCGAATTCAGCTATCCCGAAGTATCCCAGAGAAGAATTATGCTGCTTAATTCTTTTTTTTCATTTGTCCTTCTAGGCTTTATATATATACACTCATCCTTAATATTAAACTATTATTTTATTTATCAGCAGGTTATGCAGATAGTTTTTCTTGCAGCCCTGATGGGAATCTTCGCCGGGAACCTTTTAGGTAAATTTGTTTTTACTAAATTTAATAAGCACAGACTGCTATTCGTGTCTGCAGATATCCTTTTTATTTTATCATGCATGTTTTATATATATGGTATACTAATAATGCCGGAAAATTATGAACCGCTTTTATATCTGTATATAAAAAATTCTTTTTATTCTGCCATTCCGGTATTTGCCGTCTCACTCTTTGCAGGTATTAAGATCAACTATTTCCTGAAAATTTCCTGCGGGGATTTTATTGACAGCAAAAGAGCTGTGTTGCCTTTCCTAGTGTTCTTCCTTACGGGCATGATTATTGGTATATTATTATCTATAACCTTTTATTATTTTAAAGAGTTTTATTTTTATTCAGGCATACTTTTACTGCCTATAATACCTACTGTGTTTTTACTAAAACTTTCCTATAACCCGGCTCCCATCTATGCTCAGGAATCCAAAAGAAATATTCATACATCCGGTCCGGAGGCGAATAATCAAAAAAGAGACGATCTCTTTTTTATTTATTTAAATTTTACATATATACTCATATATATTTTTCTTGGATTCACCAGTATTATAAAATATTATGGAGATCTTATATATGTAAAAATCCTGTTTATTTTTATTTCACTTTTGTCTGCTTCCATCGGTATTTTTTTTGCGCGATTATTCAAAAGAGCTTTCTGGTATGTTTATGCAGAGATGCTTTATCCTGTATTATTTATAATATCCATAGTCTTACTAATATTGTTTAAGGATAAAATTTCTGTTACTGCCGCAGTATGCATTTTCATTCCTCTTACGATAATTTTAACTTTTGCATTATTTCAGGCAATTAATCATATTTTATCGGCTAATAATCATAAAAACAGATTTAATGTAATCAACTTCTCATTATTAATATTGCCTGCGCCGATTTTAATCTCGCTTAATTTTATTGAGTTTACATATTTCTGGTATTTTGTTTTATTATATATTATATCCTTAATGAACATATTTATTCCTGGCATTTATTTAACCCAGTCAATAGTTAAGGCATATAAAAAATTAATTTTTTTCATATGCGCACTGATATTTATACCTCTTTTAATTCTTATTCATATGTATTTTAATATTCCACTAAATAGAAATTTATATATTACAGGCATAACAGGTTTCGACAGTCTAAAAAAAATAAATTATAATTCTCAATACATAGAAAATGAAGGGACAGTACGCACACATGGTATAAAACTATTTCAAGCCAATGATCCTACCATAAGAAACATTAAGCGGGCTATAGCTCCGGTTTTGCTCTATGCAAACAATAAAACCTGGAACGAAGCTCTTTTCATTGACGGTAACAGAAAATTTTTTAAAAACCCGGTTATCTCATTGCTAAAAAACACAAATTGCCTTGACTACATAACTGACAGATTTACGGATTATAAAACGCTTCCCATATCAGGCGATCAAAATTTTGTTCTCGACCATTCGGAAATCCTGTCTTTCCTTAACAAAAAGAAATCACCTTATAAAATAATTGTTGATATACCAAATCTTTTTGACCAAGCCCTAAATGCATTCAGATTTTCAAAAGAATATTATAATTTCATTAACAATAAATTATTTCCTGAAGGTATCTTTGTCCATATACTGTCAGCAGAATCCAGGAGTGACTACATTACTGAAGCTGCGAATAACATTAAAAATACTTTTAAAAAAACGATCGTTTATTATTTTCCGAATTATTTTGTTTTGTTGTCGTCTAATGACCCGGACTCCTTAAAAATTAATTATAATAATATAAAAAATTTTAAAGAAGTGTTTGATACAACAAACGAATTAAAAAATATTTTTTACAATGAATTTCACATGTTGTCGCACATTCTGTTCCTTGAAATCGATGATTTTCTAATCTACACTAATAAAGTAAAAACTTCTCTATTCTCCTTTCAGCACAGACAGGACAATTTTATTTCAGATAAAAATCCTATTGCAGGATTCACAGATAATAATTCCTTATTTATTGATTTAATAGATAAATCCGGGACCAATTTATATTTTTATAATAGTATACAGAATCAGTTCCGGGCAAATAATTATTTTCTTTCTGAAGTAAAAAAAGCTGAGCTATATGAAGCAAATAAAGAATATGAGGCAGAATCCCTCCAGCTTATAAATTTACGCAGGCAGTCCGAATACAAGCCGGATCTCATAAAATATATCCGAGATATTTTAATTTATAAGGAAGACTATTATTATACAGCCGCATTAAAATTTGAGAAGGATAAAAAATGGGAGGAAGCAAGAAAGCTTTACAAAGCAATTCTAATAATGAATAAAAATCATTTTGAGGCAAATTATCACCTTGGCATTTTAAGTATTATTTTGCAGGATCTCGATGCTTCTTTCGAATATCTGCAGTACGCCATGAAACTTAAAAAAGATGACCCTAAAGTATTGTATCAGATGGGCGTTCTGCTTTTCTCAAGCGGCAGATACAAAGAAGCTCTTGTATATCTTGAAAGAGCATTAGCACTCAAGGAAAAAACCGCATCGATATTTTATTATACTGGATTATGCTATGAAGAACTGAATAATTTATCTACAGCGCTTAATTATTACAATCAGGCAATAGCTATTGATCCCAATGACAAAAATATAATCTCCGGCATTGAACGTATTAAAGAAAAAATTAAATTAAAACAGGGTGAATTTATACAGAATGAAAAAAACAGCTATTCGGAAGTTGAAAAAGGGGAGGACATGCCTCTCCCTGTCACAGAAACAGCTATAAATGTCAGACTCGAAGAAGATAAAACAAAAAAAGAAGAAGAAAAATAATCCTCTTGAAGCCCTATACTATTTTCCCATCAGTATATGATAATATTTTAAACCATATCGACTATGAACGCTGGTATTTATACATCAGGTCTATCATGCTGCGATATGTGGATAATCCGCAGACTTTACTTGAACTCGGATGCGGTACCGGTAAATTCGGTGCCAAATTTTCCAGGGATGGTTTTCAGATATTCGGTCTGGATAAATCGATTGAAATGCTTCAGATAGCGCGGGTCCGTGCCTATAAAAATTTCCGGATATTCTGTGCCGACATGAAAGATTTCAGTTTATCGGTAAAATTCGATTTTATATTTTCCGTTCATGACACAATTAATTATTTTTTAAATATTAACGATCTTTCAAAAGTCCTGAAATCGGTAAAACAAATAATGCATAAAGACAGCATATTCATGTTCGATATAACAACTGAATATAATATAAAAAAATATTTTTTTAATAATAAAACAGATTATTCAGTCAGAGGAATAGATGTTGAATGGGCAAACGAATACGACGATGACCGGAAACTGATATACTCTCTGCTGACTTTTAAATCTGACAGAATTGCAGATACTGAAATGCATGTCCAGAGAATTTACTCCGTTAACGAGATACAGACTTTATTAAAAAGAGAAAATCTGGAGATTATAGATATATTTAGCGATTACTCGTTTAATCCGGTTGAAGAAGACACGGTTATGATCAATTTCGTTACAAAGAAAAGACAAGCATAGGTCATCACGTATTTCACGCATTGAAATAAGATATAAAGTTTATTAATACATTCCTTTTAAGGGAGAATAACTGCATAAATCATGAAAAGACATCTTATACTGGCTGTCTTTCTCTCCCTGTTCATTCTTCATGATTGTTATTTGCTGCTGATAAATCGGCCCCATCGGAAATATAACCTTTCCTTTTTCTTTTAAATGAGTCATTAAAAATAACGGCCGAACCGAACATGCTGCGAAAATAATAATTCCATCAAACAAGCCCGGTATACCGTCAAGCTCCAATATGTCGCCCGTTAAAAATCTTACATTATTTATTTTAAAGCCGGCAAGTCTTTGTTTAGCTGAAATTGCAAGTTCTTCAAAATATTCAACAGTTACTATTTCCTTAAAAAGCTTCGACAATATAGCTGTCGAATAACCGGATCCTGTGCCTATTTCAAGTATCCTGCTCTCTTTATCCGGAGAGAGATGATTTATCATCTTCGCCAGAATTGGTGAAGCATCGCCTTTTTCTCCATTACCGATCGGTACTGGTTCATGAGAATAAAAATATCCGGAAAAGATTTGATCAAAAAAATCCTTCTGTTTATAATTTTTAAAGGCATCAATTATATTTTCCCTGATACCTTCATTTTTAAGTAATGTATAAAATTCCTTCTCTACTTTTTTCATTTTTACACAAATAATTGATTTATAATTTTCTACAGCCGGTTGTATGAAAGATTTTAGCTGTTTAGGCGTATAATTTACTCTACAAACTGAAGTAAATATGTAAAGAAATAATCCGAAACAAGGATTACCATTGATGACTTGACAACTGCCTGTATGGCTGACTTCCCGACTCCCTCTGCGCCTCCTGTCGTTTTAAATCCCTGATAACAGGATATTATGGCAATCTCAATTCCGAAAAAAAATGTCTTTATCAGCCCGGATAAAAAATCATTTAAAGAAAGGTAATTTAGAATATTTTCGAAATATTTGTCAACAGTAATACCCAGGACAGAAAAGGCCACAAAAGCGCCGCCTAATATGCCGACTATGTCTGTCAATATTGTAAGCGCAGGTGTCATCACAAAGCATGCTATAAAACGGGGAACTGAAAGATATTGAATCGGATTTGCACGGAGAGTTACAAGTGCGTCTATCTGCTCGGTCACTTTCATAGTGCCGATCTCTGCCGCTATAGCTGAACCTATTCTGCCGGCAAGGAGAAGAGCGGTTAAAACAGGACAAAGCTCTCTGAACATGGATATTGAGACAGCACTCCCGATAAACACTGAAGAGCCGGTCATCAGCTTATCCATAGCTTTGCCTATCTGAAGCGCCATAACCATTCCCGTAAAAAAAAGAGTTATACTCGTAACAGGAACGGACTTATAACCGATCTCCAGCATCTGAACAATTATATTTTTAAAATCGAAGGGGGGGCGAAAAGTCCATTTAAGGGTTTCCTTTAAAAAGATAAAATGTCCGCCTATCTCTTCAAATACCGGAATAAGCAAACTTTTTTTTCCGCCTTTCATGTTTAATTTATAGGACCTTCACGATTTGGATTTATCTTTTCACCGCTGTGAAGCTTATCAAGATTGCCGAATCTCGTATGCTGTTCCCAGAATAAAAGGTCAACGCTGCCGATAGGACCGTTTCTCTGCTTCGCTATCATTACTTCAGCTATTCCTTTCTTATCCGTATCCGGATGTACTCTTTCCTCGCGATAGATAAAAAGCACAATATCCGCGTCCTGTTCAATCGCTCCTGACTCGCGCAGATCAGAAAGCTGAGGCCTCTGGTCAGTTCTGCTTTCCACAGCTCTTGACAGCTGAGACAATGCGATTACCGGAACAGAAAGTTCCCTCGCCACCTGTTTTAACGAACGGGTTATTTCCGCAATCTGCAAATGCCTGTCCAGACCGCGCGTGCCCGTAATAAGCTGAAGATAATCAACAATAATTACACCAAGCGATCCTTTCTGCTGTGCCATTCTTCTGGCCTTTGACCTTAACTGAAATACATTCACATTAGGGGTATCATCAATATAAATGGGGCTTTTCGCAAGCATTTCGGATACTTCCGAGAGTTTTTTTAATTCATTGGAATCAAATCTGCCGGTCCTGACTTTCTGTGAATCAATCATTGTTTCAATGCATAACAGCCTCATCCCAAGCTGTATAGCGGGCATTTCAAGCGAAAAGAAAAGAACCGGCTTTTTCTCTTTTAAAGCAATATTATTCGAAATATTAAGCGCAAGAGAGGTTTTTCCCATAGAAGGACGTGCAGCTATAATTATAAGTTCAGACTCATGCAGACCTGTTAGAAGAAAATCCAGATCTGTAAATCCGGTTGCAGTTCCGGTAATCGGCTTTTTTACTTTATACAGAAGCTCTATATCCTTCATGGTTTTTTCCATGACAGCTTCTATACTTGCAAAATCAGATGTTACTCTTCTTTCGGTTGCTTTAAAAATTTCACTTTCTATTTCATCGACAAGTTCTTCTGTATCCCTTGACTTATCATAACATTTCTCAATTACTCCAGTGGAAACATAAATTATTTTCCTCCGGATGCTTAATTCCTTAATTCTATTAGCATAAAATTCAGCATTCGCAGAGGTTGACACGCTGCGATAAAGATCAACCAGGGCACGGTCGCCTCCGACTGAATCAAATAAATTTTTATCCGAAAGTTTTTGTTTGAGGGTTAATAGATCAACAGGAGAATTTTTTCTCTCTAATTCCAGAATGGACTCGTAAATGATTCTGTGCTTGTCCAAATAAAAATCTTCCACCTCAAGAATGCCCGAAATCCTACTAAGGGCGTCTTTGCTTAAAAGAATAGAAGCTATGCACGAAGATTCAGCTTCCAAATCCTGAGGCGGCAGATTTTCTATTGCCATAAATCAAGCCTTTTCAACCTGTACCTTTAAATTTGCGGTTAATCCTACATCAAGTTTGACAGGAATGATATATTCGCCAAGCTGTTTTATGGGATCAGCATGAGCAATTTTTCTTTTATCGATCTCATAGCCGAGCTCTTTGAGTTTTTTAGCGATATCAATAGGTGTAACAGCGCCGAACAACTTTCCCTCTTCTCCGGCCTGCGCTGCAATTTTAACTTCCAGATTGTTGAGAGATTCAAGGAGTTTCTCGCTCTGCTTTTTCCTCTTGGCTTTTTTTATTTTTATTACTTTCTCCTGGTGTTGAAGAATTTTTTTACTATTGTCGTTGGCCACCATTACCAGATTTCGAGGAAGTAAATAATTTCTCGCATATCCGTCCGCAACCTCCTTGATGTCGCCGGCTTCACCTAAATTATGAATATCCTTTTGAAGTATTACTTTCATAAAAAATCTCCATCTAATATTTATTTACTCATTAAGATAATTGACCTTAATTTTACTGTAAGTTTATCTTTTCTTACGACATTAATGAGTATAGTTTGATTTCAACAGCATTATGATTTTTTCGCATTCAGTCCCAGCTTTCTGAAATCTACCCAAAAGTCAATAGCTCCCAAGCTGGATAATAATATTAAAATAAAAATTAAATATTCTATACCGAAAAATATAAACGATAAAATTATGG
The DNA here is from genome assembly GCA_016934735.1 of Spirochaetota bacterium. Classification (GTDB taxonomy): domain Bacteria; phylum Spirochaetota; class UBA4802; order UBA4802; family JAFGDQ01; genus JAFGSG01. The sequence continues at coordinate 113,332 of JAFGSG010000063.1, forward strand.
CCGGTATTATTGAAAACGGCATACCCTTTTTTTGTAAAAAAAATTTAATTATGCCGAAAGCCTGAATTAAATAAAAACTGGATAATATTAACGCAATATTCAATCCGGCCATATATAGAAAATAATTCTCTGTTCTGTCAACAAGTAAAACAGTAAACCATCCGGCGATAAAAAGAAAAATCAAATATTCAGTTACTTTAAATCTTTCAATACCCTCAAGATTAATTCCTGCAATATCTTTTTCACCTTTAGCACTATTTTTCTTCTCACTTTTTTTATGCTTATTAAGAATAAATTTTAAAAAATATAATCCGAAAAATGAAAATATAAAAGCATTTATAAAATATGCAAAAGGCACAACATACTCGACCAGCTCTATTGTCTCATCTATCCTCTGGATCATTTGTCTTCTTTCAGATTCTGAAATATTATCTTCATTCAGAATCTCAACCAATCTCTCTTTCGAATTTATTAGAACATCTATATTTTTAGAATTCTTCTGATAATAATGATTAAATGTGAAGATAAAGGTTATCGACAATGAAGATACAAAAATAAAAAATAGCAGATTCTTATTATTTCTAAATGTATATCCTGCGGAGGCCCCTATAATAACAAGCGAAATTATAATATAAATAATGTCACCAGCCGCAAAAAGATTAACCGCAAAAAGTCCAGCGAAAAGAATAAAAAGATGGGCAATCTTTAATGGCCTTCTGTTAAAAAGAAGCGCGATACCATAAAGTAAAAATAATCCAATTATTAAAGATATTAATATAATCACATTTGCTATTTTAAAAAATCCTCAATAAGGCACGAAAATCCTCTTATTCCGCAATTTCAGTCACAGGAAATATGTATTTTCATGAATAACACTATTTAACAGAGAATGGAAGAACAGAAAGGATTCTTGCTCTTTTAATAGCTCTTGAAATGTCCCTTTGATGCTTTGCGCATGTACCTGTAATTCTTCTCGGTAAAATTTTACCGCGTTCAGTAATGTAATTTCCCAGTATCATACTATCTCTGTAGTTGATTTTCAGATTCTTATCCATACAGAACCTGCACATTTTTTTTCTATATCTCGTGTGTCTAAATGAATCTTTCTGATCAAAATTTCCATTTCCTGCACCGCCTGGTCTTGATGGCCTGACATTTCTATGAAAAGCTTTTTTTACTGGTTCGCTTCTTTCAACTGTAGCAGCTTCTTTCTCGGGTATTTCGTCATTTTTAGTGGAAATTTCTTCAACTTTCTGTTCATCAATTATATTTGCAGCTTCGTTTTGTTTATTTTCGCTGTTCATTTCCTGAGTTGCCTCGTTCTTATTCTCTTCGGGCATATATTACCTCTATAACCTTCTTAATAATATCATTAATTTCAAGCAACAATCACCTGATTATTGTATGTTACGCAGTTTTCTTTTTGTTGTCTTTAATAAAGAAATAACGTAAAATGTCATTGTTTAGTCGAAATTCTCCAATTATTTTATCAATTGCATTTGGAGAAGATTCAATTAACATAAAAAGATAATAACCTTCTGTTTCATCTTCAATGGGATATGCCAGTCTTTTTACATCCCATGATTCTTCGGAAATCACTGAAACTCCATATTTTTGTAAAATCTTTTTTACCAGTTCTTTTAAGGATTCAACGTTATCTGTGATCCTCAGGATGAGTGTTAATTCATAACTCACGATTTTTATTCCTTTATAATTTAATAATTAAAATATTTTAATATTGAAAATAAATCCGGCTATTTTTTCTGCATAAAAAATAAGAGTTAAAAATACCTTTATCCCTTCTACCGCAGGAATAAAGGTTTAGAATAAAAAGCCTGTGAATTTATAATACTAAAGCAACAATTCATATAAATACAAGTATTTTTTCAACAATTATTTTTTAAAAACTGATAAAAAATGAAGAACTGCAAATTATCTGACGCTTAAAGCGCCTTCCTCGAGTATAATATCAAAAATATATGAATCCCTTCTTGAGTTTAAAGGAGTAAATATTACAAATTGGCCTTTAAAATCAAATGAATCCCCATTTTTCAGCAATGTAAGATACTCTTCGTTATCTGCGAAAATAAACAATCTTATGTTCAATTCCAATGCCTCATTATCTATTGCTGTAATTCGATAATGTCTCCGGTATCGTTCCATTTTATCAACAGATTCGACATAACCTCTGCCCTGAACTATTGCACCCTGCATTCCATTAAGCAGAATATCGCGGTTTAAGGCTTTCGATTTTAATAAATTTGCATAAAACTCATGATTCAGTTGGATTACTGCCGGCTTCGTCTCTGAAAATGATTCCGAACTTATTAAAAAAGCCAAGAAAATAAATATTATATTTCTGCTGATTGCTTTCATATTAATTTTTTTAAGCATTTCAAATATAGAATAAAAGGAAGTCTAAAAATCAGATCACCGTTTATTATAAAACAAGTAATCCGATAGCTACTATAATTTGGTCAATTCAATGGTGATCTTAAAAATAAATTATTAGAGAAACAATGAATTACTCATTTAAAAATTCAATACTGTATTTATTCTTATTCCTTAATATTTCCATTCTTGATATTATGTTATCATATTTACTGTACAGTTTAATAAAATCCTCAAGACGTGACACCTCATTGCCATTAAGTGATAAAATAATGTCTCCTTTTTTAAGTCCGCTCTGGTATGCTATGCCCATAGGAGAAAGATACGAAATAACTACATCCCCTGTCATTGAATTCACATCCAGTTCCATTCCGTAATTAAAAAAAATATTTTCCAGTATATTCTGAATTTTTTTATGCGTGTCCTTTTCCCTTAGGATAAGGTTATACCCGTAAATTCTTCCGTCGCGGGAAACACCGATATTCAGATCCGATCCGATGGGTTTATTACTGATGAAATTTATCAGTTCTCCGAGAGTAGACATCGCTTTGCCATTAATTTCTTTTATAATATCTCCCTTTTGAATTCCGGATATTTCCGCAGGCGAATTTTTTATTACAGAAATAATTTCTAAAAATTTTTTCTCTCCTCCGCTGGATACTGCCCTCTCCTGAGCAAGAAATCCCAGCCAGCCTCTCCTGACCCTTCCGTATTTTAATAATTCCGAACAAACCTGTTTAATTATTTTAGACGGAATCGCGAAACTAATACCCTGATAACCGCCGGATCTTGTCCGTATGGCTGTATTTATACCCACAAGTTTTCCGTTTAAGTTAATCAATGGCCCGCCTGAATTACCGGGATTAATGGATACATCGGTCTGTATAAAATCCTCTATTTCAGCAAATCCTATATCGCTTCTTCCCTTGGATGACACGATTCCGCACGTAACAGACTGTCTTAATCCGTAAGGATTGCCTATTGCAATTACCCACTCTCCTTCGGATAAATCGTTTGACTCTTCAAAAGAAATTGGTTTTATATGATAAATTTCATTTTCATTTATCTTTAAAATAGCAATATCTGTTTTTTCGTCTGCTTTAAATAATTCACCGTCAGAGAAGGGCAATGGCTGACATTCTTTCCCGTCATAAAGAATTACCCGGTAAAAACTGCCTTTTTTTAATACATGATAATTTGTTGCTATATAACCCTTACCAGATATTATCGTCCCGGATCCGAAGCCGATTTTGGAATAATTTTCAGCTCTTTTTTTTTCTGATTCCTTATAAATAAAAATATTAACAACAGCAGGCTTGGCAATTGCGGCAACGCTTATAAACCGTTCATTAATATCAAGCGATGCTGCGTTAAGTATTTGAAAAGAAGGAATAAATATAAAATATAAAATATAAAATATAACTTTGATCATAATTCAAATTGATAAATTAAAATTTTCTGTATTTTCTGCAGACTTTAATCTTCTTTGAAATGATTAAAAAAATATAATAGCTTTGTTACAATTCAAAGATGTAACTATGACAAAAGAAAAAACTTACAGCAATAAAAAATTTCCGGCCGATGCACTGCCTGATAAGCCAGTCATCCAGCAACTCTGTATCTGATAATTTCATGGAACAACAATATCGAAATAACTCTCTCCAGATGGCAGTTTATATTTACTTAAGTCAATTCTTTTACCTTTGGGTAAATGCTTAAATTCTGAAACCTTCGGCTTAAAACCAGCAAACAAACAGTAAATACCAACAGCAATGCCTTCTGCGATTTCATCCTGTTTATCGGTCAAAACATATCTATCCTTTTTATTTTTTAAATATCCCAGTTCTATATAAGCATTAATCGCATTAACTAATATCGGCAAAGACCAGACAGAAATATAAGGTTTCCCAGGCTTCTGCCTAGGATAAATATTGCCTGATTGGTAAAATGAAAGCAGTATATACCGTATTATTTCCGAAGATGCATATAAATTATCTCCTCCAAACCCCTCTATCCCTCCATCGCGCCTATAGCTTTCGTATATCGATTGCTCGCGTTCCCAAAATTTCCCCTGTAAACAAAAATCTTTTGGATTAGCTGCATATTGCGTCTTCTTCGGATGATTCCTTGCGGTATTTTCCCAGCCTGAATTATCGCCATACTTCCAGGAAACCATATTATAAATATATCCTGTAAATTTGTCTTCAATATCAATTCTATCTTCGACCGGGAGACCTGTAAAATACGAAGAAACATCTTTTAAAAACCATCTATATCCAGTTTTATTAACAGATTCTGCAAACCAATCTGCATATGGGCTGTTAAAGAAAAACTTTCTGCTCTTTTCGTTACCTTTTAAATAATTTAAGCCGCGATAAAGTAACGAATGTGGGGCGGAAATTACCGGGTTAATTCCCCTGTGAAATACTGGGGCCTGAAAATCACAATGCAATGAAACAACGAGGTGCGGTTTATAGGAATTTATAAATGATATCCTTCCATGCTTTTTATTTCCGTGTTTATCCACATAATCAAATAATCTGAAATCAGCATTAGGATCTTCGCTATTTAATGAGCCAGTGTCCGATGACTTTCTTCTGCTAAGAATTGACCTTATAATAATTCGTTCAGGATTATCATTAGTATATTTATTTATGATTTCCCTGAACTTTTTAAAAGTATAGTCCTCCAGCGTGAGATCAAGAATATTCTTAACTTTCTCTGCTATTTCGTATGTAATTATTCGCTCTTCGATCTTGCCGTATTTTGTACCCTGGGAATAATAAGAAAGGTATTTTTTTGATATTAAATCATACCTGTCCCCATGCTTCGCTTTAGGTACAAGCGATAAACCGCCATGGCCCGGATCAAGAACAACTCTAAATGTCAATAAGTCAATTTTTTTGCTATCACTCCGGAATAAAAACAAAAAAATTATAATAAAAAGAAACAGCTCTAATTTTTTCAATCTGGAATGTATTTGCATTAGATATTGAAGATATATTATAGATAAAAAAGGGGGAATAACATATCCCCCCTTTTGTACAATCAATTATTATTAACAGCTTTATTATTGAATTTCCCTGCACAAATCCTAAAAATACAACTTTGAGCTATTTTGTAAGCTACTCGTTATTTAGGACTGGTTTGCGGACCAGGGCTTGTTGATTTAGCTGTTTCCCCGCTTAATACTCTGTTCATATTATCGGCTTTATGAACCCTGAATTCCTCTTTCCTTTCCCCTTCAGGACTCAAATCCTCCAGAATGTTTATTGCATATGATTTGGCGATTCTTAAATGATATACAGCGCTTTTATATTGATTATCAAGAACAGAACTATCTGCATCATCTGTCTGACCGTACGCAATCCATAATCTCATCATATTCTGGAAAAGCACTCTGCTTCTGTTAGGATCGTATTTATTCTTTTCGTCAAGAGAGAAATTAAGTATTTTATCTGCGCATTCATCAAGCATTGTGTGTGCCTGATCCTGATATACGCCAACAATCTTTTTAAATAGATCAGAAATATTCTTTTTATTTCTCTCCAGCTCAAGTCTTGAGTAAATTACCTGTCTTTTATAGTATTTCGCTACAGCCTTTTTGTACTCTTCATAAATCTCATTATATTCTTTTTCCCAGCCCTGTTGTTTAAAATTTAAAACAATTACTTTCAATATATAGATATTTTCCAGATTATCCTGCATTAAACGCTCTGACACCTCAATGCCTTTAAACCGGGCGAGATAATCTTCCTCAGGTCTTTGATCCGGCGGATATTCTTCTCTGGGATGCACTCTTTTGCCTGTTGTCTGTTTTTGCTGATCTTTAACCTGCGGACCTGTATCAGCTTTTTGTTGAGAAAAAACTAACGATGGAATTATTAATGATAAAATAAAGCAAACTACGCAAAGCATATTTGTTGTTTTAAGTTTCATACAACCGCTCCTTAAAAATAAAGTTTTGTTCACATTACCAGCTGTGCCCATA
>JAFGSG010000064.1 GCA_016934735.1 Spirochaetota bacterium
AGGCGTTATCTTCTCTTTTTCACCTCTGATCTTTTCTGCAAATCTCATTGCAAGCCGTTTTACTGAATTCTCAATATCATCTTCAGTTTCGGCTTTTTCGGTATCAGCAAGAATTATGCTGCCCTTCCCAATATCCACCATCTTAACAGAAAGAGTAAAAGTCGTTATTTTAGAGAGACTGCCGATCACTACAAGATCAGCAGAAAGAAATTTACCGATCTGTACCGCACAGGTAGTATCGGTACATCCGGATATCTGCAAGCCCTGTTCCTGTAAAATTAAATTAATCTGGTTTCTTTCGAGAACAACAAATGCCCCGGTATTATGAAGATTTATTTCCAGAATATCCTTTGCAATATCTGCATATGTTTTAGATACATTCTTTGCATCAAAATCGAGAACCGCGACTTTCTTCTTTTCCAAAGCAGATGCATTACCTGAACATAAAAAAGTGATTGTTAACAGGAATAGAATTAAAACCTTAAAAAACCTCTCCCTTTTGTTCATGTTTCAGCCTTTTAAGTTATTTTTTTCTTAAAAATCTTTGCACATAAGTGAAAAATTACGGCAGATCGTCACAAAAAAAATAAGCAAATAATTGTAAAAATATTGTCTTTACTGAGGAATTATTAGGATATATAAATTGAGAGAAATATTGAAAGATAAGATTATACTTCTTTATTGCAAACCTGATTCCCAGAACTTGTATAAATAAACCTTAAGGAAATTTTATTGATAAGGAGCTAAATATTGATTTATTAGGAATAATATTAATTACTTACTGATTAAATACCAAATATCGCTTTTATATGTGCCTGCATATTCATCCAGCCCGCCGATTAACCATATCTTATTGTCAAAAACCTGACTGACATGGCTGTGACGGACACTCCATGAAGATGCTGTTTCGGCTTGAATCCATTTAGTGCCATCCGCGCTATACCAGACATCATTGTATTGAGTGGAGATATTTCCATTTAAACCGCCCATCATCCATATTCTGTTATTATAAACAGCAACACTGTGTCTATCCCGCGGCGTCCATTGGGCAGATGAGGTTGCCCGTATCCAATTTATACCGTTGTCGCTATACCAGACATCATTAATTAGACTGTCATCATAACCGCCGATAATCCACATTTTATTATTAAAAACAACACTCAGATGATCGTTGCGTCCTGTCCAGTTCGCGGCTGAAGTTGCCTGTAGCCAGGTAATACCATCATCGCTATACCAGACGTCATTCAATCGATCTCCGTTCCAGCCGCCCATCACCCATATTTTATTATCAAAAACTACGCTGGACTGATCGCGCCGGATGCCCCAGGAAGCCGATGCAGTCGCCTGAGTCCAGTTTATACCGTTATCGCTGTACCAGACGTCATTTTTAAGACTGTCATGAAACCCTCCTCCCAATACCCACATTCTGTTGTTAAAAACAACGCTTGTATGTTCATAGCGCGCTCCCCATTCAGCCGATGCTGTTGCCTGAGACCAGTTTATGCCATCTTCACTATACCACACATCATTTTTCATATTACTTCCGTCATAACCGCCCAATATCCATATTTTATTATCGAATATAACGCTTGTAGGAGATATTCGCCCGCTCCATGATGTAGTTTCAACGGCTCTTGTCCAGCTAACGGATATTTTATCATAATCAATCTCTTCTAGCGAGCCGGTGCAGGAAAAAATACAAAGAATTACTAGTAACATAAATATGTTAAATCTTATCATAAACATGTATTCCTAAGTTAAATTGAACTTAAAAACAGAATATTATTTTTAATATATATACCAAACATCGTTTCTATATTCAATAGCAGCTGTATCTCCCCCACCAATAACCCACATTCTATTATCGAAAATCACACTTCTATGGTTACTTCTAGTACTCCAATCTCCATTTCTAGAAGTCAGCCAATTAATACCATCAGAACTATACCATACATCGTTGCTACCGGTAGATACTCCCCCACCAAAAATCCAAATTTTATTGTCAAATACAACACTAGGAAAACATTGTCTCGTACTCCAAGCTGCATTTGATGTAGCTTGTGTCCAAGTAATACCATTTTCGCTATACCAGACATCGTTTGTACAGATATAAGCACCAGTGGCCATTCCGCCAATAACCCAAATTTTATTATCAAATACTACACTACTATGCTTATTCCTTATACTCCAAGCTGCATTTGAAGTAGCTTGTGTCCAAGTAATACCATTTTCGCTATACCAGACATCATTTTTAGATCCGCCGGAATACCCACCAATAACCCACATTTTACTATTAAATACAACACTTGAATGATTGTCTCTGGCTGTCCAATTCGCGCTTGCTGTTGCCTGCGTCCAAGTTATACCATCTTTGCTATACCATACATCGTTCTTATAAGGTGAACCACATTGAGATCCGCCGATAACCCAAATTTTATTGTCAAATACTACACTACTATGCCAGCACCTAATAGTCCATTCCGCGTTTGAAGTTGCCTGTGTCCAAGTTATACCATCTCCGCTATACCAGACTTCATTATTACATGTATCACCACTGCCAACTCCGCCGATAACCCAAATTTTATTGTCAAATACTATACTACTATGGCCAAGCCTAGCAGTCCAGTTTGCACTTGCTGTAGCCTGTGTCCAGCTATCCTGAGTTAAGGGATTAGTATTTTTATCATAATCAATCTCTTCCAGTGAACCGGTGCATGAAAATATAATAACAAAAAATAGGTACAAGGAGACAAATAACAGCTTTCTCATAAACAAAACCTCTTATTATCAACTGAAACCTTAAAATCTTATCAATAAACCAGCTCCATAGAAATTTTCCTGCTTATTCTGGCAAAGACTGTTGAAGCTGGAAGTATATATTATTGGGATAACAGGCATGTACGTTGCTTTAGAACTGGTGGAATCGGCAGGCAATGCAGTAAAATATTTATAAATAAAAAACAGCGCAATGACACCTGTTCCTATGCCTGCTCCGTATAAAATATTTCTTGTTTTTTCGTATTTATCAGCGTCTTCCTTTTTGCTGGTCATATTATTGCGGAGCGACGCCGCTTCATTGGGATCAGATGTTGTACTATACCTGTCTGCAAGGCTTTCATAATCTGAGATTGTATCTTTAAGTTTTGTGTCAAAATAATAACCGGTGCCAGCAAGGCCTGCCGCAATAGAAACTAAACCCAAAGACAAATAACCGTAAGACTTTTTACTTATAAATGATTCGTCTTTTATTGCTGATTTTTCTTTTTTTTCTTTATCAAGGGCAGCTATCTGCTTATGACCTGCAAGATGACCAGACAGTGTGCCTGCAATCTGTTTTACTGCAGTTTCAATATCGTCATCTGTTTCTGCTTTTTCTGATTCTGCCAGTACAATGCTGCCTTTAGCTATGTCCACTATCTTGACAGTAAGAGTGTATGTTTTAATCTTTGAAAGGCTGCCGATCGCCACAAGATCAGCTGAAAGCAGTTTTCCTATCTGTACCACGCAGGAAGTATCGGTACAACCGGACATCTGGAGACCCTGCTCCTTTAATATTATATCGATCAAACCTCTTTCAAGTACGACAAATGTACCGCTTTTATAAAGACTGATCTCAAGAGTATCCCTTGCAATATCGGCATAAGCTTTAGGAGCATTCTTTGCGTCAAAATCGAATACAGCAATACGTTTTTTATTTTCTGCTGATAAATCAAAACAATTAAATATGATTATTACAATAAATATAGAAAACGCAAGGCCATGAAATAATCTCATTTCAATTACCAAATTTATATATTTTTGTAATATTTTTAATATTTAATTATAATTGTCAACTGTTTCTAAGTTAATGCGATATTATTCCCCGTCAATTTTTTCAGCTATGATTTCCGCAATTTCTTCGCATTTTTTACCGATTTCATCAGCCGATTCCATTGTTTCGGCAACACCGAAAATAAGTTTTGAGTCTTTGACATCAATGATTTTTATTGAAATAATGATTTTGTTCCCAAGGCCGGAAACGGAACCGGAAAGAATCCTGTTAAAACTTATTCCCTGCCAGTTTTTACTAAGATCGATAACGCTTCCTTTCCCAAGAATCCTAGAAAGTTTACCGGAAATATTATCAGTTACCTGTTTTGAAAGTTCATTCCTAATATTGTTGGCAACAAACGGATTTACTCCCAGCCTGTATTTAATATTTTTATTCCCCTCAGCATCTTTTATCCCTGTTTTTTTGAGTTCTGTATTTTCGGCATTTATCGTCTTTTCGACAGGAATTACATCTCTCACTAAGGTGGAAGCAGCCGGTAATTGAATGTTAGAAGAAGCAAATTTATTAATTTTTAAAAAATCTAAATTGTATAATACTGCACCCGCTAACATGCCTGCTGTCATAGATGAGATCAATCCTAATGCAATTTTACTTTGTTTTATCGAGAAACTCAGTTTAAGCTTATATGAAAGAAAAAATATCCTCACTGCTAAACCGTAAATAAAATTATAATCGCCGAAATTCTGTAAAGTTTTAATGAGTGCATTTCGTTCATAACGGAGGATAAATACTTTCACTTCACGAGGCAATATCTGTTTAAAACTGAATCTCTGTAAAATTTTCTCAAATATATTTATACTGGCATTTCCGTTGCTCATAAAAGATCCTCAAAATTCCTGATGCCTTTTTTCTCAAGATAACTGATTATTTTATCAACTATCTGTCTGTATTTATATTCCACCTGACGTTTTGTTAATCCCATTTGCCTCCCTGCTTCGGTATAGCTATAATTATAAACAGCTACAAGATCAAAAAGAATTTTGTCATCTTCGTTATTGAAGTTAGCTATTTCTTCCATTGCTTCGCTGATGATTATCCTTGCATCCCGGAATCCGTTAACAAATGTCAAACTTATATCTTTAAACACATCGTCAATATCGACATTCCCCTTATCCATTCTATAAAATTCCAAAACAACGTTCCTTAAAGTACCGTAAAGCCATTTACGGCTATCAATAACCTTTTCAAAATTTTCATAATATCTTATAAATACTTCCTGGCAAATATCCTTAGCATCATCAATATTCTCAACTTTTGTAAAAACAGCGCTGAATATCAATGGATAATATTTTTTATGATCTTCGGTAAATTTATCTCTTTTTATTGCCATTGAAAATTAGTTATGAATATATATAAGTGACTTTTTTATTTAAAACGTAACAGGGAATTGTTACTTTTAAGCCAAACCGACATAAGACAATTTAATACTGTTTTAGCCTTCAACGGATTATAATAATAACTCAGTTTTATAGATTACGATTCACAGAATATCCCATTTTATTTTTTCTAAACGAGGCAGGCTTATATAAAAAATAATACAATAAATACTTTTACACTTTTCATAATTATTCTCCCCCCCCCCTGATTCATGTTTTATAGTCATAATTATAAAAATAATAATTATGGTTACCTCTAATAATTAAATATTGATGTAACCATTGGGAACGAATTAAGGGTAAAATCAGGTTTTTTATTTAAGGGAACAATAAAAAATCTGATTTTTAGAGGTTCCCTTCCTTGTATGATTTCCGCAAAAGTACAAAAATGATTTAAAAATCGCAATTCAATTTTAAAGATTAAGGTCTTTTTATATAGAAGGCATCCCAAAATTATGATTTTATATGAATAGTTGACTATAGAATTACATATATTACACAATTTTTAAGGCCGCCCTTGCAAAATAATAAAAAATCCCGCGCAAAAAATGCGCGGGCTTTTTTATCGTACATGCAGCCGTCTGCTACGATACCGCAGCTGCAGCCTCCTCCTTTTTGTGGCGCACGCCGATATCCTTTATGGACCGCGCGCTGGAATATTTCATATAGAACTCGCCGTGCGACGGCCTAAGTATCTCCATATACCTGTCTATCTCATGGTTCAAAAGCTCGTCCGCTCTGCGGAAAAGATCCTTCATTTCTTCGCGCGACCCTATCCTTTTGGCAACCCCGCTTTCGCGCGCGCCTATCGAATCCGCGTATACTGCGGCCTTTGCAGAAAGGCTCTCGATCTTTTCGCCTGTTATACCGGCAAAGGCAAGGTCAGCAGCCACTGTCCCGGCCAGTTCCGCAATGTCCTTTCCGAACAGGCCGAGCTCAGTATCGCGCATTTTCCGCAAACCGGATTCGGATATATCCGCGCGCTCCGATATTTCCGTTTTCTTCTGCTTTCTTCCGAAAATATAAAGAGCAGAGCACACGGGCAGCAGCTCTGTTGTAAGCTCTTCCCTTGCGCCCTGCTTTGCCGCTGTTTTGCCTGTGGATGCCTTGTCCGCTTCAATAGATTTAGTTTTAATGTCTGCCAGTGCAGATGAAAGCCCTGCGGCAGCCTCGGTGAAACCGGGCACAATATTCACCATGTCCTGATTATCTTTAAGGAGACTTACGACCCCCTCATACATGGTCAGCTTGTTCTCAAGCCGTTTTTCCATAAAAACCTCCGTAATTTGTTTTATTGAATTTATCAAATAAAAGAAGGTCCTGCAGCTTAAATACGGTAGGCGATCACCCTTCGTTTTATTGCAGTTTTAAAAAATATGTATGATAATTATCTAATTTGATTCCGCTCGCCCCGGCTCCGCCTGACAGGCGTAGCGGAGCACCGATCAAAACCGAAATCTTAAAACCAGATGGAAATACTAATTCACTCAAAAAAAGTTTTAGTTCAACTGCATAGCGCCGTCTTTTCCTGCTTATGAATCTTTATTGCATGGATGCGAATCGGCATTTCTTCAGTGTGGATATTTATTACCTGAACGCATGAATTCATTTCCCGTGTGTAAATACCCTTCGCTTTAATGCGTGTATTCATTTCTCTCGTGTGAACATTCTTGGCTCTAATGCGAATGTTCATTTCCTCTGTACAAATAAAAATTTCTATATTGCGAACAGTCTTTGCAAGGCATCTGCTCTTCATATCCTGGGTGCTAATGTCCATCTCTCTGCTGCGGAGTACATATCTTCCTGACTGCACTCCACCGCACCTCTGCCGGACTCCATTTCTTATCCTAAGGAGTTCATTTCATAAGCACGGGCGCCTGTTCCGGCAATGCTTTGCGTTATGGCGCACGCGCAGACATGCATTTCGGATAAATCTATATCCGTTAGGAAGCGCGTGATCTTATTAAATGTATTCCCGCATTCCGTCGCATACCGGACGTGAATATAAACTCCGCGGTTATAAAACCAATGTGTCTTTAAATTATCGATGGCCAGAGAGAAGCTGTGGTATTTGACAAATGTAAAAAAAAAAAATCCAAGTATAAAAATATTTCCACTTAAAAATTGCAAGTAAAATTTGAAGCAAAAATTATTTTTATAAATTATTATTTTACTAATAACGGCAGTTATAGCGTACCGATTTACTGTTCAGGATATGCAGCAGCAGGATGTCAGACGCAGGTGCGTTTTATTTGCAGAAAAACAGCCGGCTATCATTCACTATTTATATCTTACTTAAGAGTGACTTCCATTTTTTTGATGGATTATAATTATTACTTTACCATGACCCGGAAATATGCTTTACTATAATTCTATGGAAATTAATAATTGTTGTGTCATGTGCGGCTTTTTTAATTATGACAATAAAATTATATAATTAAATAAAAATATCATCATTTTTCCTGCCGCTAATGCATACATCCTGTAAGAAGCGGCATGCGGCGGCATCGAAATACAGGATGTAATAAATGCCGCGGAGGCCATGGATGGCCGTGAGCGGCCTGCCGCCTTAAAATTGATGATATTTTCATTTAATTAAAGTAACAATTAAGAAGTCGCACATCGCGTTAATTATTAAGCGACATGATAGGAGAAACAGTAGAAATCAATTTCCGGCAGACTCTGAAAAAATAAGGGAGAAAATCAGTATAATGAAAAATACCGCCAATACCGGAGCCAAAAAATGGCATCAGAAAGAAATAAACGAGACGGTTGAATCGCTCGGTTCTTCACTCCAGGGACTCAGCACACAGGAAAGCATTTCACGTCTTGCCCGGCATGGAAAGAACGAGCTTGAAGAAAAGGCGGCCAAATCTCCTTTCCGCATGTTCCTTGGACAGTTTACCGATTTCATGATACTTGTACTCATAGGCGCGGCGATCATAGCCGGCATCATAGGCGAAGCTTCCGATACAATCGCCATAATAGTCATTGTTGTAATAAATGCAATTATCGGTTTTATACAGGAGTACCGTGCCGAAAAAGCAATGGAAGCACTCAGGAAAATGGCAGGCACTTCAGCAACGGTTGTAAGGGACGGAGCATCTCTTACCGTGCCGTCATCCGGTCTCGTTCCGGGCGACGTGGTCATACTCGAGGCGGGACAGATAGTGCCTGCCGATATGAGAATCATTGAAGCGTCCGTGCTGAAGCTGGAAGAGGCCGCCCTTACAGGAGAATCAATCCCTGTTGAGAAATCCGCCGGCGCCCTGCCCGACCATGATCTTCCCCTTGGCGACAGAAAAAATATGGCCTATAAAGGCACTTTCATAACCAACGGAAGAGGCACAGGGATTGTGACCGAAACCGGCATGAATACGGAGCTTGGCAGGATAGCTGCCATGCTGCAGAAGGAAGATGAGGTGAAGACCCCTCTCCAGAAACGGCTCACATCATTCGGCCAGAAGATTGCTTTTGCTGTTCTGGCGATATGCGCCGTTGTTTTCATTGTAGGAATTATAAGGGGAGAGAAGCCTTTGCCCATGCTTCTTACCGCAATATCCCTTGCGGTTGCAGCCATACCCGAAGCCCTGCCCGCTGTTGTTACTATATCCCTTGCACTCGGCGCCAAAAAGCTTGTCGCCCAGAATACCCTTATCAGGAAACTTCCGGCAGTGGAAACCCTCGGATCGGTAACATATATCTGTTCAGATAAGACTGGAACCCTTACAATGAACAGAATGACCGCAGAGGAGATATATCTTGACGGACGTATTCTCGATTCTGCAGGTCTTGCGGCCTTTGCCGGAGAAGGGGCTTCTCCGGGGCAAAAGGCTCTTCTGCGGTATTTCATGGCCGGGCTTGCTCTAAGCAATGACGCCCGTACGGACGAAAACGGCGCGCTTGCCGGCGATCCCACTGAAACTGCTCTTTTCAGCCTCGCAGAGGCAAATGGTTATAAAAAGAAGGAACTTGAATCCAGGCATAGCCGTGTAAATGAATTACCATTCGATTCGGAAAGAAAATGCATGACTACATTGCATGAATGGAGCGATAAAAACGGAAATAAAGGAGTAAAATACGTTTCTTTTACAAAGGGCGCCCTTGACGTACTAATTGAGAAATCGGTAAATATTCTTACTGCGGATGGGCCCAAACCCGTAAATAAGGAGGAGCTGGATCGTATAAACACTGCATTCGCGGAA
This sequence comes from Spirochaetota bacterium, assembly GCA_016934735.1. Classification (GTDB taxonomy): domain Bacteria; phylum Spirochaetota; class UBA4802; order UBA4802; family JAFGDQ01; genus JAFGSG01. The sequence goes on from JAFGSG010000064.1 coordinate 9,414, forward strand.
AAGGGCATGAGAATTCTGTGCCATTGCATGAAGGAATGGGATGCGCCTCCCGGAGATTTTTCGGCCGGGTCCGTGGAAACAGGCCTAACCATTGTGGGCCTTACCGGTCTTCTCGATCCTCCCAGGGAAGAAGCGCGGGAGGCAGTTGCCTTATGCAGGGCTGCGGGCATTAAACCGGTAATGATCACAGGGGATCATCCTCTTACTGCAAGGACAATAGCGCACAGGCTCGGAATAATTGAAACAAAGGGGCACAATATAATTTCCGGCCGTGAACTGGAAGAACTCTCCCTGGAAGAGTTCGAGGACCATGTTGAACATATTTCTGTCTACGCAAGAGTGGCTCCGGAACAGAAGCTGAAAATAGTGAAGGCACTGCAGGATAAAGGACAATTTGTCGCCATGACCGGAGACGGCGTGAATGACGCCCCTGCATTAAAAAGGGCCGACATCGGAGTTGCCATGGGAATTACAGGCACCGATGTTTCAAAAGAAGCAGCTCACATGATTCTTCTTGACGATAATTTTGCAACTATTGTTAAAGCGGTAAAAGCCGGGCGCCGTATCTTTGACAATATCCGCAAGTTCATCAAGTATACAATGACAAGCAATTCAGGCGAGATATTCACCATTTTCCTCGCCCCGTTCCTGGGCCTGCCGGTCCCGCTTCAGCCCATTCACATACTCTGGATAAATCTTGTAACTGACGGGCTCCCGGGCCTTGCCCTGGCTGCCGAACCGGCGGAGAAAGGGATCATGGACAGGCCTCCCCGCTCCCCTAAGGAAAGCATTTTCGCGCAGGGCCTGGGCGCACATATTATATGGGTGGGCCTCCTGATGGGCTTTTCCTGTATCTTCGTGCAGGCATGGTCAATCAGCACCGGACATGCCCACTGGCAGACTATGGTTTTCACAGCTCTCTGTCTCAGCCAGATGGGCCATGTGCTGGCTATCCGCTCGGACAGGGAATCCTTATTCACGCAGGGACTCCTGTCAAACAAACCGCTGCTCGGGGCTTTTGCCCTAACATTTATTCTTCAGATAGCCACCATTTACGTGCCTTTTCTTAATCCCATCTTTAAGACCGAACCTTTAACCGCAGCCGAACTATTTTTTACGCTTGCACTTGCATCGATTGTCTTTGTTGCAGTTGAGATTGAAAAATTGGTAAAGAGGAAACTAAAACGGAGTTAGTTTAAATTGCTTCAAGCCGGCTGTCTTTGCTGGAATCCATCTAAAAATGCGGTATTCCCGCTGTTTGAGCGAAGCGATGCGCCGAGCGCCGCCGAAGCGTCGAAACCAGCGGGTCGTGCTGATTATTCCGAAAACTGCAATAAAAGCTTTTACATCAGGCCCGGAAGGCGTCCTCAAAAATTTTGTAATGTATTTCAATTTATTGAGTGACAAAAAAATTAAGTGAGATGATTTTTTAGTTAATTAAATAAAATTCAATTGACTTTTTGGAAAATTTCCATAATTGATTCATATCAATAACCTTAATGCTTTACCAGACAAAAGTATCGAAATACAAATATTCCGGGCCAGCTGGATGATACCTGATGAAGGGCATAGTTAAAGTAAAAATCAGCACCAAACTTGTCATCAGCCTTTTGTCTATTGTTGTGATAAGCGGAATAAGTTCAATTGTAATAAGCCGGAATGTTATAAATAAGAATGTCCTTGGCCAGGCGTTTGAAGATGTAAGGACAAACCTGAATACTGTACGCCATATTTATAACGAACGGATCAATGTAATCTATCTTTTTTTAAATCACCTTGCATCACTCGATTATCTGCAACATGCCGTTATACAGAACAGCCGCAAACTTCTTTCAGAAAAGCTTAATGAAGTCAAGAAGGAACTTGACCTTGATATCATGACAATCACTGACACCTCCGGCAGGGTTATTGTGCGTGCAAACAATTTCAGAAATTTCGGGGACGATGTAAGCGGCGATCTGTTCGTCAAATATGTAATTGAGAACAGAAAATCGTGCTCAGGCACCGATAAGATTTCCAGAGAGCATCTTCTCAGAGAAAACAAAAAGCTTGCTGATCAGGCCTATACCAGGATTGTTCAGACACAGCGCGCCCGCAGGATCGATAAAGCATACGAAACAAATGCCATGTGTATGAAAGCTGCCACTCCTGTCATGAAAGACGGAAAGTTTATAGGTGTAATTTACGGAGCTAAAATTCTCAACAGAAATTTTAAGCTTGTTGACGGGATCAAGAAGCTGCTTTTTAAAGATGAACAAATTGACGGATATGAGATCGGGACAGTAACTATTTTTATGGATGATATCCGTATATCCACCAATGTGATTAATATTGACGGGACGAGAGCGGTCGGTACTCAGGTTTCCGAAGAGGTCTATAAAAATGTATATGAGCATGGGAAGGAATGGATAAACAAAGCGTTCGTGGTCAATAACTGGTATTTGTCCGGATACAGCCCTATTTACAGTATAACTGATAAGATAATCGGAATTCACTATGTCGGTATTCTTGAGGAGAAGTATAACCGTATTACGCGGAATGCAACGATTTTCGCACTGGCAGTTACACTTATTACCGCCTTTCTGGCCATAGTCCTCTCGATATATCTGATAAAGAGCATTATAAGTCCGATACAGTCCCTTGTAGCCGCATCACAGGGAATCGCTGATGGGAATTACAGCAGAAAAGTCACGCCCGTGTCCCTTGACGAAATGGGGTATCTGTGCCTCACATTCAACAGGATGATTGACGCAATCCTGGAACGGGATGCAAGGCTCAAGGAACAGACTGAGATGCAGATAGTCCAGTCAGAGAAGCTTGCCTCTCTCGGACGTCTGGCTTCAGGCATCGCGCACGAAATAAATAATCCGCTTACGGGAATTCTTGCCTACAGCACTGTGCTGTACGACGATATTGATGATGCCGGCAAAAAAGAAGATCTGAAAATAATTATAGACGAAACAATGCGCTGCCGGGAGATCGTAAAAGGCATTCTCGATTTTGCGCGCGAGACAAAGACAGACAAGCGTCCGGGCAACATTAATGAGATCATAATGAGTGTCCTGTCGATTCTCGAAAATAATTTCAATTTCCAGAATATAGAGATTAAAAAATTTCTGGCGGAAGATCTGCCAATAATCAATATAGACAGCAATCAGATAAAATCCGTTATTAATAATCTCGCACTTAATGCTGCCGATGCAATGCATAACGGCGGTGTGCTAATAATTTCCACTTTTTATGACGCAGAAAACAAAAAAATAGTTGTCATGGTCTCAGATACGGGTATAGGTATTGAAGAGGAGAATCTATCAAAAATATTCGACCCGTTTTTTACAACCAAGGAAACAGGAAAGGGAACCGGCCTCGGCCTTTCGGTTACCTACGGAATCGTACAGCGTCATAAAGGCTCCATTAAAGTTGACAGTACCGTAGGCGCAGGGTCAACATTTACTATTACATTTCCGGTTGAGACTTCGGAGAAAAATAATAATTCAAGTATGCAGAACGGCACTTAACACAGCTTTTTATTTTATATATTTATAAAAAAATAAATCATGAAACGTAAAATAAAAATTTTAATTATTGATGATGAAAGTATTATCATAAAAAGCTGCCTGCGCATATTACGTAATGATAATTATGATATTGATACCGTGTATTCCGGCGATGAAGGCCTCAAACTTACTGCCCGAAAGGATTATGATATTGTCATAACTGATATAAAAATGCCCGGAGTAAGCGGGATGGACGTTCTTGCCAGCCTGCGAAAAAATAAACCTGAAGTGACGGTTATTATTTTTACCGGCTTTGCCACGGTTGAAAATGCGCGCGAAGCACTTAAAATGGGTGCATTCGACTATATTCCAAAACCTTTTACCAAAGAGGAGCTTAAAAGCGTTGTGGAGAACGCGGTCAAGCTGCGTGAAAAACAGACAGATGCGGGTATGCTTGATCTTATGGCTATCGTGTCCCATGAAATAAAGAGCCCTGTTTCAATAGTCCATACCACAGCCGAAACGCTGTACAAGGGATATTTCGGCAAACTTGACACGGAACAGCAAAAGACCATTGAGAAAATTCTGCGCAATTGCCAGTATCTCGAGGACATTATACGGAACTATATTGATCTGTCCAAAATGGATATCGACAGCATAGAGACCTTTTCCCATAAGATAGATCTGGTCGATGATGTTATACAACCTGTCCTTGATATTCCTGAAAATAAAGACAACCTGAAAAAAATGATTCTTACTGCCGACTTTATCGATAAGCCGCTTGTTTACGGTGACCCGAATCTTCTGAAAATAGTTGCTTCCAATCTTGTCAATAATGCTATAAAATACGGCACCCCGGAAACGCCAATAACGATACGTGTTAATGAAAGCAAAAACGATTATATTGTATCAATCAGCAATCATGGTGTGGGAATCTCAAAAGCAGATATTGAAAAGCGGCTTTTTGGCAAGTTCAGCCGCCTTAAACAAAAGGGTACGGAAGGAGTAAAGGGCTCCGGCCTAGGCCTATATATCTGTAAAAAAATAGTTGAAAGACACAGGGGCAGAATCTGGGTTGAATCGGAACCGGGAAAGATCACAACATTTTATTTCAGTATTCCTAAATGATAGTTCTGCGAAAAATAATTCAATTTTAACAATTAACCAGTGCTCATCTTAAAAACTCGATTTTACATAAATAGCTGGCTCCTGGTTTACTTTAAAACATCTTTAATTTTTGTTATCATCAAATCCACATCAACCGGTTTCTGGAAAACGCCTTTAAAGCCGATCTTATCAACATCGACATTATAAGCGGTTGCTGTTCCGATATTGCTTATCAGGAATATCGGAATTTTGCTGCTGATTCTTTTAATCGCCTTGGCAACTGTGATCCCCGAATCGATCTTTTCCATCATCATATCGCAGAGAACAAGATCAGGTTTCTTCTTTTTGACTATTTCCACACCATCTTTACCGCTAACGGCTGTGACGGCCGCAAAACCGTTTTTTTCGAGGATCATCTTCATGGAATCCAGAATATCCGGATCGTCATCGATAACAAGAATTTTATATTTTTTTTTCATTAATTTATCTCCTGTATTAAAAACTTACTTTCTATGTTTTTACCAAAGCCTCGAATTCAGGCCTGAACTTTGTAATCATTGAATGTATGGGCACAGAGAATGCATCCCCTGTCGGGCAGATGGTTATCCCCCTGATTGTGGCGCACAGGTGAAGAACAAGATCAATATCTTCCATAGTTCCCTCACCTCTTACAAGGGAACGGAGTTTATCCCTGATCACACGAGATCCTTCCCTGCATGGGGTACACTGCCCGCAGGATTCATGCTGATAGAACTCAATAGTGCGTAACGCAAGATCCGGGATGGATATTGTGTCATTAATCACTATAATCCCGCCGGAGCCGAGGGCAGTGCCTGCCTTATGACAGGAATCATAATCAAGGGAAACATCCTTAGCTTCGGAAGCCGTAAGAATGGCAACCGAAAGTCCGCCGGTTATAATCCCTTTCATTTTTCCTTTAACGCCGCCGGCCTCTTTAAGTATTTCACTTAGCTTGGTTCCGAGCGGATATTCAAACACACCGGGCTTGTTCACATGGCCGGACACGCAGAAAATCTTCAGCCCGCGATTGTTTAAAATGCCGATTCTTCTGTAGGCTTCGGCGCCGTTTTTAATAATGTATGGCACGTTCGAGAGAGTTTCCACATTGTTCACAACAGTCGGGCATCCGTACAGCCCAGAATTAGCCGGAAAAGGCGGCTTCACCCTGGGATAGCCTCTTTTCCCTTCAAGGGATTCTATCAATGCAGTCTCATCACCGCAGACGTAAGAGCCCGCTCCCCTATGGACAACTATATCTATATGATCAAGCAGGCCGTCTTTCTTTGCTTCTTTAATCGCGGCTTCGAGAGTATCTGCGATCCATGAAAATTCGCCCCGTATATAAATAAATGACTTTGCCGCTCTGATTGCGTATGCAGTTATCGCTACCCCTTCGATCAGGAGATGAGGATTGAACTCCATGATCTGCCTGTCCTTAAAGGTTCCCGGTTCACCTTCATCAGCATTGCATATAAGATATACCGGCCTGGGGTCTTTTTTCGGAAGAAATGACCATTTCATTCCGGCAGGGAATCCCGCACCGCCGCGCCCGCGGATCTCTGACTCTTTCACCTCATCTATAATTTCATCAGGTTTCATGGTAAAAGCTTTCTTAAGACCTTCGTATCCTCCGTTGTCTTTATAAAAACCGATTGTGCGGCAATTTCTTTTCGTTCGATCGTTAAGGAGAATGCCGCATCTGGACACAACATTCATTGATGGATGATTTTCGGGAATTTTTCCATTTTTCAGGGACTTGATCAGTTTATTCGCTTTTCGGACTGTCATGTTCTCATAGTACCGGTCGTTGACCTGAATGACCGGACCTGTAGCACATGAGGCGAGGTCCTGTACAACCGAAAGGGTAAACATGCCGTCGCTGGTTGTTTCTCCGACAGCTATACCGAGTTTTTTGCTCAGGTATTTCACTATCTCATCAGCTCCATGCAAAAAGCCGGGCACACATGTATCAACCTGCAGATGATATTTGCCTACCGGAGCAGTGTTGAACATAGTGTAATAGGTAGCAATACCGTAAACCCGGCTTCTGCTGATATTGACCATTTTCGCTGCAGCATTCATTGCTTCCGGGCTCAGATAATTATTGTTTATTTTCTGTAAATATTGCATTATCGGCACAATAGCCGACTCGCGTTTGGGATATCTGCCGATTATCTCCTTAAATACTTCTCTGTCCCCTAAGTTCATAATTAAATTCTCTTATCGTTATTTGATTAAAACACCCGAAATAGTGTTTTATAAAGATGTGCATTTAACTATAATTTTTAAATTTTTTTTTATCATTTTTATAATTTATAAATAAATAAATCAATGAAAAATCAAAATATAATTTAATTTTTTTAATAACTCGAAAAAAATTTTTAATAACACCAAATAGATATGTTATTATTATCTGGTACCATGTGCTGGTATGCATTCTGCAATCATCTGATTGGCTTAAAAATATTTTAAGTGATATTTCAATATTTTGAGATAACTTATAATAAAAAATCAGTTTTTTATAGGTTCTCTGATATTATTCTTGCAACTGAAAAAGCTTCTTGACTGTCTTATATATAAAGTCAAAATTGTATTTTCAAGCGTTTTGGAGCACTTTTCGCCGGATGGCGGATTAATGCGGGGAAATAAATCCTTTAATATTTTTTCCTATAAAACCTACAAACCAATCAATTGTACTTCTCATTTCTGTAAATATTTTCAAATTAATACAGATGTGCAATTCATTGATAAAGAAATTGCGCATGTATAGGTTGGAAATGGGGATGAGAACATCCGTTTTTAAAACTTCATTCTGATAATGTAAGTTCTCCTGAAAGCATGTCCACAAATTGATTTTAAAATTATAATTTAGGAGAATTTAATGAAGAAACTATTATTAACCGGCGTGTTTAAACCTTACGGCGTAAGTGATGAGTACGGCGAAGCATTGTGTTCAATGGAATTACTGCACAATCAGGTAACACGCGAACAGGGCATCAATTCCCCGCGGTCCAATAATTTAAGCTTTGGATTATATTTAATAGCAGAAAATATTGAAGTCCCTTCAACTGTTCTGGATTTCCCGTCATGGAAGGATTTTACAAATGAGGTTGATAAAGGCCAATACAGCCACATCGGAATATCCTTTATTGTTCCGAATATTTTAAAAGCTAAGCGAATGGCAAGATATATCCGCCAGCATAGACCCGAAGTAAAAATTATTCTGGGAGGCCATGGTGTTGCCATACCGGATTTAAAGAATATGATCGATTATGACGAAATCTGCTACGGAGAGGGAGTGTTATGGCTTCGTAAATATTTCGGCGAAAATACAGATAAACCGATTATTCATCCTGCTGTCCGGACGAGCGTGAGATCTTTTGTGTATGGGGCTCCGATTATGGTAAAGGCAGGTACTATCCTTCCGGGTGTAGGCTGCCAGAATTCCTGCAGCTTCTGTTCCACATCACATAAATTTGACAGAAAATATACGGCTTTTCTCAACACAGGCAGAGAAATTTTCGACGCCTGCTGCAAAGATGAAGAGGAGCTTGGAGTTGAGGATTTCGCACTGATGGATGAAAATTTCTGTAAAAGCGACATGCGCGCAAGGCAGCTTCTTTCGGAGATGGAGAAGGAGCAGAAGGCATATACATTCAGCGCGTTCTCGTCAGCAGAGGCAGTTACTCAAATGGGAGTGGACTTTCTGGTAAGGATGGGGATCAATTTTTTGTGGATAGGCGTCGAATCCAAAGAAGATATCTTTGAAAAAACAAAGGGGATTGATCTTCACGCGTTAATTGCAGACCTGCAGGACCATGGAATTTCAGTACTTGCATCTCTGATCCTCTTTCTTGAACATCACGATAAAAAAAATATTCATGAAGAAATCGACTGGGCAATAAGTATGAAATCCGACCTGGTTCAGTTCATGCAGTTGGGATTGTCGCCCGGCACCCGTCTATACAAGGAATACGATGAGCAGGGAAAACTAATGCGTGATTTCCCATGGCAGCGCCGTCATGGTCAGGACACAATCTGGTTTAATCATCCGAATTTTACTCTGCCTGAATCTTCCGAGTATTTAATAAATGCATTTAAAAAGAAATACGAAACGCACGGCCCCGGGATATTAAATATGGCACATACGGCAGTTAAAGGATATATAGCTGCAAAAAAAGGGATGGAAATGAGAGAAGCGCAGGGATTGGTGTGGAATCCGCAGGCGCTCAAGTACACAAAAAAGTCTAAAGCAGAGCCTGATCAGTTTATGAAGCTGCGGCTGGAATCAATGCGTAAAAGCGCCATGAAATTCCGCCCGGCGCTTAAAACCATGATAAAATATTCACCCAACAAAGAGGCAGTTCAAAAAGGCCGTATGATTATTGAATTATTCAACAAAACATTCGGGTCCGCTACAATAAAGGAACGAGTCATGAGCCTGGCTGTGAGTGCAACAGCAATTCTGGAAAACTTACGCTTTAAAAAATACGGCGTTATAATGCGCCAGCCTCCGGTTCTCCGGACGATCTATAAAGACCGCTCAAGGCAAACAGTGCCGGATCATGCTGACAGAAAATTATCGAAGCTGAAAACAATAATAGAGCCCGTTAATGTTGCGGCATCTGTCTCTTTAACGGATTGATATTTGTAAAGCTCCCCAACAGTCTCCTGAAAAAGTCCATCTTGGACTTTTTCAGGATCCATCATCCCTTCCCTAAACACGTTTCTGCACCAGGTCAGCATTTTCTGCTTCGTATAACGTTTGCATTTTTAAATAAAAACTTGTTGCATATTTAAAGTTTTACTTTATATTATTGCCGTAATAAATTCAGATTATCTTTTCATAGAAATTGTTTCTTTATCTTTTAAAAAATGTATTACGAACCTGCTGCTGTATTAGAAGACATCTCAAAATTATATTTTATATAATAAATTAATAATAAATTGAAATACATTACAAAATTTTTGAGGACGCCTTTCAGACCTGATGCAAAAGCAGTTAAAACATACAAAACTAACCAGGAAGGTCTGATCCCGCAGAAAATTTTGTAATGTATTTCAATTTATTTATAAGCAAAACTTATTTTTGAGATAAGTTGTAGATATTCTTTATTACCATCAATCTGATCAAATATACAATATTATTTAATGAGGTTATAAAATGAAATCACTGACTGAATATCTTTCATTTAATACAAAATCCAGACGCGATTATATCAATATAACCGCTGCTGTTTCCGAACTCGTTTTAAAAAGCGGGGTGAAAGAAGGCTTATGCCTGGTCAACACGATGCACATCACAGCATCTGTTTTCATAAATGATAACGAACGCGGTTTGCTTAATGATTTCGATGATTTTCTAGAAAATATTGCGCCTCATGAACCTGTCAGCAAATACAGACATAACCGGTCAGGGGAAGATAACGGAGACGCTCATATTAAAAGAACAATAATGGGCAGAGAGGTTGTAGTTGCAATTACAAACGGCAAGCTCGATTTCGGCCCATGGGAACAGATTTTCTATGGAGAATTTGACGGACAAAGGCCAAAACGCGTGCTCGTTAAGATAATCGGCGAGTAATGACTATTCATTATTCCTTGCCCGGTAAATTTTTATGCTAGATCTTTTCTCAGATATTGTTCATTTTATACTTTGTTAAAATTTACCCGCCCGAATCAGGCTAATCTTATTTGGAACGATAGTAAAAAATCCGGTTGATTTTAAACCGATATTTCTGAAACTGCAATAATAATTAAATTTATAAGGAAAATTTCAAATGAGTTTTTTAATTCTGGATGAAAATAAATGTAAAAAAGACCGTATCTGCGTTAATGAATGCCCTTTCGGCATAATTGAAATGGATAAAGAGAACGGGTATCCGAGATTTGCCGATAACGGCACAACACTATGCAACAGCTGCGGCCACTGCGTTGCTGTATGTCCGCATGATGCTTTGAGCCATAAATACGTTCCCATAAAGGAATCTCCCCTGATCGACGGAAAGCTTTCAATAAACGAAAGCCAGGCCGTACAATTCCTGAGATCAAGACGATCAATAAGACGCTTTAAGGACAAAGCTGTTGAAAAGGAAAAAATACAGCAGCTCATTGAAATTGCGAGATACGCCCCGACTGCAAGAAATGCCCAGCAGCTGGAGTGGATGGTTTATGCTGATAAAAACAAAATGAAAGCTCTTTCAACACATACTGCAGACTGGATGCGCGATAATATTGAAAAAAATCCGAAAACAGCGCCGCCATATTTCTCTTCTATTTTAGCTGCATGGGATAAAGGTGAGGATCAGATACTCAGAAACGCTCCTGTGGTGATTGTCGTCTCTGCGCCCAGGGAATCTTCATACGGAATGGTTGATTTATCCCTGGCGCTTTCCTACTTTGAACTGGCTGCACCTCTTTTCGGACTTGGGACGTGCTGGGCCGGACTGCTTGAGGGAGCACTTAAAAACCGGCCGGCTGCCGCCAAAGCCCTTGGTCTGTCCGACGACAGGCCTTATCATTATCCCATGATGCTCGGATACCCGGCATATCCGGCCAATTATTATAAACGCCTTCCTCAACGCAGAAAACCCAGGATCGTCTGGGAATAAGAATACTAATCCCCTGCCCACCAGTAAGCGTTTCAGCGCAAAATCAGCTTTATCTGCAGCCGGCTCAAGTAACACTTCACATGCTACTGAACAACACGCGTTGTTTTCTTTACAGTTAATTTTTTATGCAAAAAATGTCTTTTTTCTTACTTGCCAGTTCTTTTGACCTTGAATTGAACTGCTTTAAGCCAACCGCCCAAATATTCAATCTCATAGTCATGCCATACAAGATGCCGATTCTCTGATGAAATAGTGATTTCATCTTCAATCTGAGGAGTCTTCATTTTAATTGTTATATATACTTCGTCTCTCTTTTCATAGTCGCACCATTCCCCAATAATAAATAAAACAGTCATCTCAAGTTGATCGTCAACAGCATAAGGTTGATCACGAAATAATGTTACAGTGTCCATAAATTTCTCACTTTTAATTAAAAAATAAACTTAATTCGTTTTGTATTAAATAATCCCGGAATTTGTTCAGGATTTATGGGGCAGTCTTAAAAATGTTCGCCGGGTGAATTTCGCGATTGTACATTTGATTCAAACTCTCATTTCGATACAATTTTGCCGCTTTCAGCGCCAGAATCACTCAATGAGCGTAGCGAAATTTGTATCGAGGCGGCTTTTGAGACAACCCCTGGATTGCAGACAAGCAATTATACAGTTACGGCACAATTACAAAAAAGCAATATAATTGCAATTAAAATTACTGAATTTGGCTGTAACATTGATAGCGCATAAACAGAACATCCTGGCCGGTTTATGGACAAAACAAACAACCTCTAATAAAATTCCTCATCTGCTTCTTTTCAGAAGATAGAACACTTCAATCTTCAAATTAATTACATTCCATATAAATTTAATGCAGGATGCGGATTACGACTTCGATCATACAAATGCAACTATTTATTTTTTTCTAATGAGGATCGTATCGGGCGGCCGCCCCCGCAAACCTATTCCAGCTATCTTACTTGATAAGTATATCATAGCAGTTATTTATTTTTTAAGGTTCCCTATGATTTCTTGTTGATTTAAATTATTATTCTTATCTTAATTGAAGAATAAGTCATTATTTTTTTAAATATTTTCTACACGTATTTGCGTCCTTACATAATAAAATTATCGGGGGTATAATATGAAAAGGAAAGCCATCCCGCTTATGTCATCAGTATTTAAAATAATAATTACACTTCCAATTTTATTAATAGTTGCCGAATCCAGCGGTATGCAAACATTATCTGAAGAGGAATTTCAAAATAATTTTATAGAAATATATGAGTGGGTGCAAAAACAGGAAATACTTGAGTCCTTTCCATATCAGATCCCTTATAAGCTTTCGGATGCCGGGCCGGCTGAAAGCAAAGGATTGAAATTACAATTGTTTAAAAGCCCGAATGCCGGCAATATCAATGCAGTTTATAGGAGGCGAAGCATCAGCGGTATTGTTTCCGATATGATGTCGCAAAAAATAATTTCTAATCTGAATAGTGTAACTGACATTAATTTGCGATTGATAAGGAAAAAAGATAACTGGATTTCCTATTTTTTTAATGAAAAGGGAGGAACCACAATTGATAACAAAGGTGAGACAGCCGGGGAACCATATAATTCAAAATCAAACCATACCGTAACCAGGTCCTTCTCATCGGATATCAGGATCAATAATGGGAATATGCTGGTAAAAAATTCCAACTATTATGATAAATCTGTCATGGCAGGTGAGGCTGACGGAACAGAATTACGCGGCGGCATGAACAGTAAGAAAAATATAAATCCAATGCTTATAAGGGATGTGGATACGGATAAAATCATTGCGCTGGGTGACTGGTTTACATTAATCCTGCCTGAAAAAAAGGTCAAAATCGGCGATCAATGGGAAAAAGAAGTTTATTTTGAATATGGAGCTGAAGTAAGTGCCGGATCAGGTAAAATCGACACACTGAACTACATACTGGAATTATTAACATATGAATTAAAAGGGTTTGCGAATGTTCATGGAAGGCGTTGCGCAATTATCGAATTTATTAAAGAATCATATATGATGGGTGATGTTCAGGGTGTAAGAAATGTTGCGGATATTAAAAAAATCGCGAAAACGCTCAGCAAAATCAGGCTGAAGGATATGAAGGATTACATGAGTTCCAGGTCATACCAGGGAGAATCAATATTTAAAGAATTAGGAGTAACATCACAGGTTGGCGTTAAGGGAATGGGGTTTATAGCATTTGATTATAAAATGGGAATAGTTGTGGAATTGCACTTAGGTGAAAAGCACATAGCCGGAGCTGCGGTGAAAGATGATTTTGGTACATTATCAACCAAACAGGCATATAAAGTTCAGCATGTTTTTACTATTAGTAAATAAATGAGAAAAGATAAAATGAAACATAAAATATATTATCTGATTATCCTGTTTTTTTTCTTTAATGCGGTTTTCGCCATGGCCGAAACTAAGACGGTCATTGTTATTCCTGATGTGGTAACTTCAGGGGTCAATCTTTCCACAGGAAGCTCATTGACTTCTTTTATTGTAAATGAATTTGTAAAATCCAAAAAGATTTCTGTAGTAGACAGAAAAAATATTTATAAAATATTGCAGGAACTTCAGTTGCAGATGACCGGACTCACAAATACAGATAATGCGAAAAAAGTAGGGCTTATGCTTAATGCGGATAAATTTGTCTTTGTTACCGTATCCAGGAGCGGAGGCATTTCCATGATCGATTCGGAAGAAAAATTCCTTGTAAAACTGGATATAACCGATATTGAATCCGGAGTTATTGAAGATTCCCATAAGGATTCGGTTTTCGGTACTGATAAAATATATGAATACTTAAGTAAAATTATTTCAGATATCCTGATAAAAATACCCATTAAGGCATCGGTCTTGTCTTTAAATAATAATATTGTTTATTTAGACGCAGGAACCTGGCAGGGTATAATTAGTAATAAAAAATATAAAATAAAAAAAATAACCAGAATGGTCAGAGACAGCAGAGGAAAAATAATTTTTAGAAAAAGCGAAATAGTTGGAGATATCATCATTATTGATGTGAATGAGGCTTCTTCAGAGGCAAAGATCGATTTATTTCAGGGAGTACAATTAGAAAATGGAGCATCATTTCAATTACTGGAAAATTGATATTGAAATACGAATTCACATAAATGTAACTGAATTTTAATGCAGGATGTCTCTGATGAGGATTATATCGGGCGGCCGCCACTCAGTCTATTCTATACTATCTTAACTTGATAAGTTTAACATAGCGATCAAAGCTTTTCTTTTCGCAGATAATGAACATGTTTAGCTGTCCTTGCGGGGACTGGCAACGGCATTCAAAACCTAATTGACTTTAAACGCGCAATGTCTGCCTGAAACAAAAAAAACGCTAACCTGCTTAAATATAATATCAATCAATAATTATAATATTGAGATAGCTTCTAATCAACTTTGGACATAAGATATACTATTCCAAATTCCGGGGAATGTCTGAGGCGACAGGAGTTGATTCTCTTCTGTTCAATTTTTTCTTTTATTAAACATTTTTTCAAGCAGCATTCCTGCCTCTTTTGTATCGACCGGCCTGGCAAAGAAAAAACCCTGTACATACTCGCAGTCCATTGCAATCAATTCTGCAAGCTGACTTTCAGTTTCAACTCCTTCCGCAACAACCTTCATATTGAGATTATGAGCAAGTGCCAGAATTGTCCGGACAATATCCGAGCCGTTCCCGTCATCTCCGAGACGGTTTATGAAAATACGGTCGATCTTGAGTGTGTCTATAGGCAGCGTATGCAGATATCCCAGCGATGAGTATCCTGTGCCGAAATCATCAATCTGCACTTCAATACCCATTTCACGCAGCTTTGACAGCATTTTATATGTGGAATCGGGTTCCTTTACAATAAGGCTTTCAGTGAGTTCCAGCTTTAAAGAAGCAGGATTCACCTCATTTGTCTTAAGTATCCCGTCTATCTTCTGAACCAGATCGGGCTGGGCACACTGCCTGGATGACAGATTTACACTGACAGTCAGGGGAGGATCGGTATGGAACTCCTGCTGCCAGATCCGTATCTGGCGGCAAGCTTCATCAATGACCCAGTAGCCTATCGGAACAATAAGTCCTGTATCTTCGGCAATTGAAATAAATTCCCCGGGCTGGATAAGCCCGTATTCCGGGTGCTGCCAGCGTATCAGTGCCTCAAATCCCGCGATCCTGTCAGTCTTCGTATCCCTGATAGGCTGATAGTAAACAACCAGTTCCTTATTTTCAAGGGCTTTACGCAGGCCGCGCTCGCGTTCCTGCTGATTCATTATATGTTCAAGCATCTCCAGGCTGAAAATCTCATAGCGACCCAGACCCTTTTCCTTTGAACGGTACATCGCAATATCAGCATTACGAAGGATATCTTCTGCTCTTTTATACTCAGCGTTAATCAGAACAATACCTATGCTCACAAAGATATGAATTTTGTGTCCCTTCAGATCAAAAGGCCTGGCAATGTCAGCCTGGATACGGTCTGCAATATGTATTACCTGCGCGGCGTCCTGAATATCTTCCAGTAATATAATAAATTCATCGCCGCCGAAACGCGCAACCGTATCCTCGCTGCGCAGATTGGTTATCATCCGGTTTGCGCATTCAATAATAAGATGGTCTCCGGCATCGTGTCCAAGGGTATCATTAACTGTCTTGAATTTATCCAGATCCAGAAAGAGCACCGCGCATTTCTGATCCTCGTGTCTTTTGTTGTACTCCATTATACGTTCAAGACGATCCATGAAGAGAACACGGTTCGGAAGGTGGGTTAATGCATCATGCGTTGCAGAATGAGCCATCATTTCTTCCACACGCCTGCGCTCCGTGAGTTCGGCTTTAAGCTGTTCATTGATTTGCGAGATCTCGGTAAGGCGGTCTTTTCCCAGCCTGTTCCTGTGATTGACTATAATAAGAGTCAAAAACGATACGCTGATATTAAACATCAGGGGCACAGTTAAATCTATGAACAGTACATTCGGGATAAACATCGGATAAAGAAGAAGAACTATAATGTTTAAAATTACAAAAACGAGTATGTACCTGAACGGGGCAATAACATTGCAGATAAGTATGCCGAGAACATTCCATATTGTTAAAAGAAGCAGATTTTCAGGTTTGTATTTTAGTCCGCAGGCAGTATAAAGAAACGATGCAATAAGAACGGCGGTAAGAAACAGAGTAATCGACTGTTTATGATACCTGGTACGGCTGAGGATATATGATATTATGAAAAAAATATTTTCAACAGCAAGTATTAATCCAACAAGCGGAGTGGGGCTGAAAAATCCCATAAAGATTACTCCGCTAAGTATGCTAATCGAGGAAAATAAAAATATCCTGGATACAAGACGCGCCTGACGCCTTTCGCTGATACCGGTTATTGTATCGTGCGGTTCAACCAGCAATTGCAGCAGCCTGGAACTGCGGCCTTTACCGGGATGGATTGCCTGCTTATAGGAACTTTCTTTATTCATCATAGTCATATTGTACTAATAATCAAACCACCATATCCGGAATGCCTTCCTGGGTAATTTCTTATGTGTTAGTGAGCTGTTGCATCAGGCATTAAAGGCGTCCTCAAAATTTTTATATAGGATTTTAATTTAAATAAGTCAATAAGCTAATAATTTCTAATTTGACGGCATACTATATAATTTCAATAATATTATTATACAGTATTACTCTGAAATTAGCAAACAATTTGTTGCGGTTTATTCAGGAATCCTTATAAGATTAACTGCTCTTTTAAGATGTGTCATTTATTGAATAACCATTATCAACAAAATAGCTTTAAATGTTGTTCTGTTAAATCATTACCGATTATTCATTTTGTTTCAGAAAGATAAGTTTTTATTCTTTTCCAGTTATTGCATCATGCCGATTTAATATGATTTTTAGTTTTCCCGCACAGACCACATTGAGGAATAACTTTTTAAACTGTCTTTTTTGCCTTTCCTGCTTTTTTCTTCTGCATTGCATTTCTTTAAAAAATTAACTAAAAATTAATCTAAAAATTTTCCGGTTGTTTAAAAAGGATATAATACACTTACAAACACGCCGTACAGGTAATCATTTAAATATTCTTTTCTTATTTCTAATTCTTCCTTGTTTTCAAAATGAACCCGGGACCACTGGAACCTTATGCCGATGGTAAAAATGGGCATACCTTCGCCCATGCTGGCGCCTATAGAAGGCTCAAAATTTATTCCGTGTATACGCATTTTCACGCCATTCTTCTCTGAGCTTTCATGTTCCGGTTGATCAGGAGAATCTCTGTATTTATCAGCCGTACGATCGATATCCATCTTACCCCACATATAAAGGAAGGAAAGATTAGCAGTAAAAAAGAATTTTTCTCCAAGAAATGACGAAAATCCAAGGCCTAGTGCAGGACCATGATTTACTAAATCTATGTCACTAGTCTCCGATTCTCCTTCATTTATATCTCCTGTGTTAGTATCGCTCGAGAATTTAACCTGGATGAATTTTATTTTTTCATACTGGTATTTGTATCCACCGAATATCTTGAAATTACCTGTAAAACTGTAATTAAAGGCGGTATCTAAATCGTAACGTTTTACATGAAAAGAATTACTCCCATTTACATTATTCGAACCGCGAACTTCCTCTGACTTCCAGTCAGTTGACTGTTTCCCGAAAAGACCCGCTACCGAAAGTGAAAGATCGTCCGTAACCATGGCACTGAAAACAGGCCCGTATAAAGCACCATCTCCTTTTTTGGAGTCAAATCCGGCATCATTTAACCACGCATCCCATATGAAATATCCGCCTTTTACGCCTGCAATATAATCCATTGCCGAAGCCGTAAAAGCAGATCCGAATAAAATCCCAGCATTCATTAAAATTATACAGAACCATAACTTCATTCTCTTGACAGAAAAAACGCGTAAAATACAAACAAAATCAGACTTTAAAGAATATCCTGCATTTTTCATTAAAACCCCCTTAAAAAGATTTGTTCTAAATAAATCTGTAAGTTAATGCTCTCAAGCAAGCCGGTTAAATCCTTCGACGTAAACTGGCTGCCCTGATCGGCTGTTAAATATTTCCGGCTTGCCGCATAAGTCCACTGCTTCATGCAATGCTTCAATACAGAAATAAACATCCAGCCTGTTTGACGGCCTCCAGGATAATACTTTACGACTATACAGGTCTAAAATAGCTGCAAGATACATGAATCCGAATGAATAGTTATCTTTTATTAAATTATAATACTTATAGTGTACAAATAAATTAGTTGTAGTGTTCAACGACTGGCTCAGTTGTTTTTACAGGTAAAAGCAATGACACTCAAAATCTTACTGACGTAAAGATTTACATCATCAAACAGGAACAGAAAAAGTACAAGTAAAAATCAACAGCCCGTGTTATGCCATATTATTTTTTATGTAATATTCTCAATCTGTTTCCTGTTGTTCTTGTTTGAATTAAATCAAACAGACTGCCTGCGGCCTTCTTAAATAATCCCAAACGGGTAGGATAGAAATAGTCGGATTCGAACCAGCCATTATCTTTATAGTGTCTGTAATCGTAACTGGTATCATCAAGCTCCAGCCGCATACTTGTGCGACCCATTCTAAACCCCATAAGCTTTAAAAGCGTTGGTACCGGATAATCTGCATTTATTAATTTTTGATAGAACTTTCGGCTTTGAATTGAGAGAATATTGTTTCTTTTTTCTTTTTCCTTCTCTGTCATAGGCTCAAATGCTGTAAGACATTGACCTTTCACAGTGTTAAAACCCATACCATTTCCAACGAAATCAAGGTAATTAACTATTTTATCGCCGCCATAGACTCCCTGAGTGACAATACTAGTAAAACATTTTCCAAAGAAACACGGGCGATGAAAAATAAAACCAAGTCTATCAAGAAAAATTTTCATCAAGGCAGAGACGTTAAATGAATAGTTGGGAGTTGCAAAAATGACTCCGTCAGATGACATCATCTCTTCGATAAGCACATCCCGATCGTCTTTCAACGGACAATCTTCTTCTCCCTTCTCAAAGCATATCTTGCAGCCTCTGCAAACATCGAGCCGAAAATCGCTAAGAGTAATAATCCTGCATTCGACATCACCAAATGACTGCAGATATTCCATAAATTGTTGTACTGCACTATATGTATGTTTTTTGCTGCTGGTTCCAACAATTATGGTGACTCTTTTCATAATAATGATTTAGTTCCTTTTTTACATGCATAAAATGACTTGTTCAGCCAGCGGTACTTGCGGTTCGCAGCGCTGACTTTCAGATTTACAAAGGCTTTGAATTAGTTAATGTGTACTTTGCTTTACCAGGGCATGCAAGTATCCTTCTAGAACAAATGTTGGCATTTGTTCTTTTTTATTCACAGAATAGTAAACTTTGTATAAGATGCATTTTAAATTGCAACAAATTTTATTCTCGACTAGATTAAGGTTACCGGGAGCATTTCTTTATTTGATTCACGTTCTTTAACGTGAAGAAGCACAAATTTTCATTTCTGAAATTATTAAAACAAATATAAAAATGTCCTTTTTTTCCAATACGTAAATATTCCAGTCATTTATTTTCAAAAAATAAAATTCATTATCAACAATAGCGTATCTTTAACCGAGTAAATCTTTTTTACCAAAAAAACAAAGGCATAAGGGGGTGATCTACAGAATTAAACAAAATCTACAGCAACTTTAAAAAATAAGAATTACAATTACTTTATCAGGAGGTAGTATATGAAAAAAGGACACCGTATTTTCAGCTACATTGTCTTTACAATAATTTTTTCATTTATAATAGCTTTGCAAATGAATTGCAGCAGCGATTCAAGTGCAGACACTGCAGAGAATTCGACAACACCTGAGGTTTGTATGCCAACACCTGAGGTTAATGGTCCAACACCTGAGGTTTATGTGTCAACCGGATTCCCACAGGTGGTAGTCGTATCAGGTACTAATTACGAGATGGGGCGGCAGTATGGCCAGCAGACGGCAACCAGGCTGGTCCATAACGTGGCGATCCTGAAAAGCAGGCTTTATGACCAGTACGGTAAGGATACGGTCACAAGCGACATGAAGGTCTGGGATTACTACATAAAAAAGTATACACCTGGAATGTCTGACTGGTTTAAGGGTATGGTTGCGGGATGCAGCGAAAAAGGTTACAGACTGAATTATTATGACATGGTACTGTCTGCCGTATATCCCACGGAAAGCTGGGCTAGACCCGCGGCTCCTTATCCTGGCGAAACAGGTGTGCCACAGCTGGCCACTACGCCGGCATTGCCAAGCCAGGCAGACCGTCCGCCTCATTTCTGCAACGCTCTTGCTGCTATGGGGGAAGATTCGGCAGACGAGAACCCTATACTTGCCCTTAACTCGATGGTATCAACAGATGCCATGGACAATGTCATTTTGATAGCCTTCCCGAAAAATGGATCTGCTTTCATTACCCAGAGCTCTGCAGGGAAACTTGCCGGAAATATGGGCATGAACAGTAAAGGATTCGCATGGGCTATGACGGCAATCATGAGCGAAACATCTCAATGGGGAATACCTGAAGGGTATTTCCAATGGCTGTGCCAGACGGCAACAACGCCGGCTGAGGCTCAACAGTTCATAGAAACAACACCCAGAGGCGGTGTGGCAGGCGGATTTGTGATGGCCGATGCAGTAAACGTCATGGTTCTCGAGGCGAACGCCGAACATTTCCATCTTAGAAATCCGCAAGAGGTGGGTGAAACGGGAAGCTGGTTAGTACAGACCAATCACCTCGTAGACCCTTCCCTGTCGTCATACAATCCAGGATGGATTGGTTTTACGGACAGCCCAACAAGATATAACACGGTATTTCAGTATCTGACAGAAGCTACTGCATCTTCAGAGAAAGTTGACTGGACTTTCATTAAAAGCATATTCGCTTCAGATGACTGGTATGATTCGAGTACGTCCACATGGCATATTAATGAGCCGGGAGGTCCCGGAATCTCGAACAGCAGCGGTACGACAACGACAAACATATTTCAACCGGCCACGCTTACTGCATATCTGGGAACCGGTACTCCTAGCGGTAACGGATCCCCGGCTTATGCTACAGGAGAATATGTAAAGCTGAAACTCCTGGAAACTCCAAAGAAAGTTGCCAATCAGGCGGACAAAGATACACAGACTATCTACTGGGATAGCGTAGACACTTTCCAGATGGAACTGAATGCAAACCCGGCATATCTAACTCTGCCGGTTATCTCCGAAATTGAAGAAAAACTGGACAAGGCATGGTATGCATATTCAGCAGGGCTCGACAGGCTTAGCTATGCATCACTGGAAACGAATGCGGGTAAGGCAAGAGCGCTATTTGCCGCTGCTTTAACATATTATGCCGAAGCGCAGATGTATGCCCAGGAAGCCAAGACAGTTCTTCTGAGGGAGAAAGGCTAAGACGAAGAGTGGTGTTGATAATTAAATTAATGGGTAAGAAAATTATTACCGGTTATATATTTAAAAAGAGAGCATAACAATTTTCTATTCTAACAAAGGAAGTAATAATTAGCCGAACAGAGAGCAAAATGCCTGCTCTCTGTTCCATCCTTTTTATTCTAAAAAGTCGGGCTTTACTTTATTTGTAAGATAATTAGTAAATTGATTTGGAGTAAATCCTAAAAATCTTCTGAATTCGTTAATAAAATGAGCCTGATCATAGTAACCAAATTCAGTCGCTAATACGGACATTTTTAAATTTGGTTTTATAGCCAAAGCCCTCGTTACTTTATAATAACGATTTAAGTTGCTGAAAAACTTTGGAGAGATCCCAATATATTTATCAAATAATCTTCTTATATGTCTGTCTGTATACAAATTGCAGTTTATTAATCCTTCACAATTCATAATGCCTGCATTGTTACGAATTGATGATACAATATACTGAAATTCGGGGGTAATGCCTGAAAACATTGGCATACGCTCCTCAATAAACTCCTCGAAGATAAGTATTCGCTCCTGAAATGTTGAGGCTAGTATAATTTTCTCGATAATATTTCCCGGTTTTCCTGATGTTATTTCATCAAGAGAAAAATTCCTGTCTGTAAGCTCGGTAGCATATACCGGGTAAAAGACGTGATGCATTCCAAAGCAGAAGAAGACAATAAAGTATTCGCATCCAGGGGTTATGTAATCAACATCTCTGGGTGAAGTAGGGGTTCCGACGAGAAATGCACCAGGTTTCTGCCGGTTACAACGAAAAACAAGCCCGGTATGTCCCTCTTCAGGAATAATTTTAGGATAACAAATAGCTCCTGGAACATGATCCTGATAATAATAATCCACTATGTTTTTATATCTATCGGAAGGCCTGCTTGCCAGGTAACTGCAGCAACAATCTTGTTGAATCGGAGTATGGAGAATATTTTTTTTATCTATTGTACAAGCTTCTGGTATGGACAAAAAAGTTGAATAGTTGACTGTTGCTGCCAACGAATATCTTTGTGACATATTTTCCATCTTAAATCATTCTAATGAAACTTCACTATTTTAAAGGAAAAATATTTAATTTTTTATTATTATAATTTCATTCCCTATCACAAATGTAAATAATTAAACCGGATATCATAATTTTTTAATATTTGTAATTAAAATTATCCCATATAAATATAACACAATATTTATGTAAAGTATTGGAAAAATCGGACATTAAGTATTATTATATTTTGAATAAATAACGACGCTGCAAGCAACGGGGAATTAAACCACAGTGATTAAATAGCAATAACAGAATAGATGTTCGGAACCAATAAGTCTTATAAGGATAATATCAGGCAGCCGCTCTTCCCGTCTTTATAGGCTAACACTATTTAATGAGTGTATCGCATTAGTAATAACTTATCAGCCAACAACTAATTATACAGTTTCTGTATAATATTAATTGCAACCAATAATTGGTAAAATATACTGTATTTATAAAATTGGGTCATTCCGGAATGTTGGGGAAAGGAGATATGTTAGAAAATTGTGTTTGGACAAATTAGGCAGCATCTTGCAGAACTCCATCCTCGAACTTTCTCCCCTCCATTACAAGCAGAATTTTTTTACGGCAATTAATTCGCTGCCATTTTTTCTCTGCGGATAATACAAGTTTAAATACCATTGTAAGTGTTTCCATTCTCGAACCAGATCCTTTAGTCTTGTAAGTTCGAAGTCTTACGGTTGCGAACGTAGACTCTATCGGATTTGTTGTCCGTATATGTTTCTAATGCTCAGCCATGAGTCTTTATTGATTTTATAAAATGTTTCAAATAAAATACTGGCAGCATCTGTGATGAGCTGTTCGGATTCACTGATATTGCAAAATGTATGTTCCATATTTATTCTTAAATAATTTTTAAAATTGCTTTTTAAATATTACAAGCCATCTCAAAATTATATTTTGTTTGTTAAAATTGGAATACATTACTAAATTTTTGAGGACGCCTTTCAGACCTGATGTAAT
>JAFGSG010000065.1 GCA_016934735.1 Spirochaetota bacterium
AATTATGCTTTAATAAAATTAACAGTATAACCCTGTATAAAAGTCAGGCCATTCAATTAAAAAGACAGCTTTTCTCCTTTCAGGAACCGCCTCCCCTCTATAAAATACCGGTCTTTTTGTCTCAAATACCGCTTTGCCTCACTAAAACACAGCCCCGGCTGTAAAAGAGAGCGGTTTGCCTCATAAAAATAGAGCCGAGCCTGACAAAAACACAACCTTTCCTCAAGCAGATTGAGCCTTTTCTATATAATAGCGAGCCTTTCCTGTCTCGGACATAGCCCGTCCTGTATAAAACATAGCCCTGCCTGTGAAAACCAGAGCCGTTCCTCTTTCCGGCATAGCCTTTCCTCTCTCAACTATAGGCAGTCGGGTATAGAACACAGCCTTTCGGGTATCAGACACAGCCTTATCGCTGTAAAAGTGAGCCTTTTGTCTATAAACTGCAGGATTTCCTATGAATAACATTCCCCTGCTGCAGCAGGACTGCCGGCAGGGGAATGTTGACATAACGGTTATACGGTTACAGGTGCTTTTTTCTTTCCGCGCGGAAACCTTACGGAAAGATCATCGAAAATTGCGCCCGCCTTCGCAACGTTTGTTTTTTTTGCGGATTTAATTGCGTCGTAGAACATAAGAGCAGCGGAAAAAGCGTCGCTGCCGGCAAGAATTATCGTATCCCTGAGGGCATCGGAAATCTGCTCAAGCGACGCTTCCATCTGGCGCAGCGTTTCAACAGCATTGAAGTCGGACCTGAACTCGTTCACGTCCAGAAACGGAGGAACAAGCTCCGGATTCGTCTCTGCCTGCTCAAGGGCCTTCTGGACAAAAGCAAGCGTTTTGTCGCCCATTTTGGCAACGTCTTTCTTTTCCTCAGGATTAAGCTGCTTCAATTTCGGAAGGAGCGCTTCCTTGAGGGAAAGGATCGCCGCGTTTATATTTGCGGTTTCATCGCCGGTAAAATTTACCGTTACAAGATTCTGCTGGGGCATAATAAATATCTCCCAAATATATTTTAATTAGATTTGATCCTGCAGTAACATAGGTGAATAAAAGAAGTACTTCGGCATGCTGAGTGCTCGATCGGCGTAAATTTGCAAAATCCGGCATTGTAAACAGAAGGGTTTAATATTTGCAAGAAAATAATTTAAAAAACATCTGAAAATTTTGATGTAGAATTTAATGCAGTCAAAATG
The DNA here is from genome assembly GCA_016934735.1 of Spirochaetota bacterium. Classification (GTDB taxonomy): domain Bacteria; phylum Spirochaetota; class UBA4802; order UBA4802; family JAFGDQ01; genus JAFGSG01. The sequence goes on from JAFGSG010000065.1 coordinate 1,194, forward strand.
CGGAATTATCTGTGAATGATTTCATGAGTGTATTCCAAAACCTCTGTTGTAAACTAAATCGGCTTATTATCCATAACTGTCTGAACAGGGATATAAGATAAATTATTTTAAATTCCTGCGGAACTCGGCCTTTGGCCTCAGACAGTCCTCGGAATTAAAAATAATTTATCTTATATCCGGACTTCACCGTTTACTTCTTACAGGTTTTAAGATATATTCTGGGCTAAACTAAAAAGCCCGCACTGTATGCGCGGGCTTTTTGCAGATAAATCCCTGTAATGCCGAAGAATCATTACGGGATATAACATTCAGCGTCGTAATGCCATGGCGAAGTAAATGATATTCCGGACGCTGTTCCGTAATAAACATAGGTCCTACCGAAAAATTTCGCAGAATACTCATATCCCTCAGCAAGCGCGTACAGGTCGACATTCCCGTCCGCGTTAACATCGATAAAATTGACAATAGTGCCCAGATAGTCCGAGTGATTTGCTCCGTAAAGGTGCGCGGTTTCAGTCCCGGAAATTCCTGAGCTGCTGCCGTTGTAAATATAAATAGCCCCGTAATATTGATTTATCTCGTTGTTACGGAATGAATGCGCCCCGACCGCCAGGTCTCCGTACCCGTCTTTGTCAGTATCAGCGATTGAAAGCGAATGACCGTAACGATCCTGGGTATATGTGCCTGCTAATTCGCGGTCAGCCGGATTTACTGCTGAAATTCCTGTTGAGCTTCCATGGTACACGCACACTCTGCCTGTGGAAGAAAGATGCGCCACCTCGCCGACCGCGAGATCGACATAGGCATCGCCGTGAACATTGCCGGACGCGAGGCATCCTGAAGAAGTATCGCTGTGCAGGGACGACCTTCTGGCCGAATACGAAGCGGGAAGTCCGGTACTGCTGCCGTTATAAATGTCTACGTAACCTCCATCCCCGGCCAATGCCGCGAGGTCATCGTTACCGTCTCCGTTAAAGTCACCCGCGATCACTGAAGAACCGAGAGTCTCGGAAGCTCCTCCGGCATAGGAGCGATCTGCCGTGCCTCCTGCGCTGAGATCGCAATCCGCGATGTGCGCTGAACTGCCGTAAAACACATGGACAGCTCCGGCTCCGTATGGAGCACCGATTGTCAGATCCTTATAATTGTCGCTGTTAAAATTTCCAGAGCACAATGACCACCCCAGATTGGTGTCATCCGCGCCCTTAATTGTTGTTCCTGGTGTAGACGCAAGTCCTGAACTGCTTCCGTAATAAATAAACACATGCCCGTTATAGCTTGCGGAAGTATAGTAATTGCCGACAGCCATATCGGAATATCCGTCGCCGTTAAAGTCGTCCAGAACAATATATTTGCCGAAACCTTCAATACTGTCCGGCAAAGGCGAATCTATTGTCTGCGACGGAGAAGAAGCAGGTCCGGAAGAACTGCCAAAAAATACGTATACGCGTCCCTCATTTTCTATCGGATCAGCGTCATAGTAGCCATAATAATATGCTCCGATCGCGAGGTCCGGATATCCGTCCCCATTTATATCGCTCCGCAGGTCCGCCGCATTAGGAGCAGGGTTTTTCGAATCATCACTTCCCCCTCCGCATGCTGTCATAAAAACAACGCATGTAAAAATAATAAACATTATCTGCTTATACATCTTCATAAACACCATCCTTTAAATTAATATAATTAATGCAGTTATGCTGTTACTGCATAATAAGGCCTTTGTATACGGCTGCATACACAGTGCTGCAGCCATGTGTTTTAACTTAAGTTAATATTTTGACTGACTTTTTACCAATTAAATTACCTACTAATCGATAAAATGATCTGATTTTAAGCAATTTATTAGGCAACACGGATGTTGCCTCCGCCGAAGAGTCCATGGATGGAGTATTTGAGGCAGTAAATTGATTAAAATCAGATCATTTTATCGATACTCTTAGAATAAAAGTTAGTACAAATGAGTAATTTAATTAAAGAGAAACGAATCTTTATGTACACAAATCAGTGAGAGAATTGTATTTTAACGCCCTGCACAATGCCGGATAAGAAAGGCGTTTTATTAAAGATCTGAAAACAGATCGCTATGAAAAACAATTCATACGGTCACCAGTATAATAAACAAAAAATACCGCCTTTCGGCAAGCAAAATTATTCAGATGCCGGCAATAATAAATCCTGATCTTTTAAAAAAAATGAAAGATATGGAAACGAATGACCGCTTTAATCCTAATATCTCATTTCAAAATCAACGCGCATTGCGTTTGCGGATACTGCGCCGTTTACCGAGACGTTCTTTCCTATATCCGCGATCTTATGAAGGCTGCATCTTTCAATAAAATAATTAACGCCATAGTATCCGGCTGCCCCGGCGCCGACAGCTGAAGAAGTAAAGGCGATGTAATACACTATTTTACTGATAATGCCGAAATGAAGTACTTTATAAAACAGAAGGCCTATTCCGAACGCGCCCGCACTCGCGCTGCTGTAAAAGAAAAAATTGTTCCTGTTAACGAGCCTGTTTTCTTTTTCAAGACGGATATATTCTATCAATCTGTCAGGAGGCAGACTGTCTTTTACTGTATTTTCTTCAGGGTCAATCCCGAACTCCCCTTTTACAGGATATTTTAAATAATGGAAGTATTTAACGTTCGAAGGCTTCATATCTGATAACCGCTCTATTGTATAAGCGTATTTATCCGGCTCAAGGGGAAACGGCCATTTAAAGTAATAGTAATATTTTTCGTACAAAGCGGGGGTAACAAGCACGGGCTTAATATCCTGCCCTTTTCCCGGCTTTAATGTTATCCTGTATTCAACATTATCTTTGCTGTCCCTTTCATTATACAGGTCATACCAGATGAAATACGGGCTTGCAGAGCCTATGGCCTCCTCCGGATAATATACAGGTATTGATGCAGTATCTGAAGGCTCATTCCCCAGCGATGAAGGAATGTACACCATCATATAAACCAGGACTAATACGGCTCTGTTTATTATTTTCATTAAAAGTATCATTTTATAAAAAACGGGCTTGACTCATACTGTTAATTCATTTTATAATCATTATTCTACCGCAAAGCTTTAACAAGCAGAAATAATTATCAAGCAATAATCAATCATAATTTAATTCAGGATAACAATAATGGCCGAATATAATCAGAACAACCAGAATAACCATAAAGACCAGGATACGTCTCCGAAAGAACTGGTTTTATCCCGGGAAATTTTACCGGAAACATTGCCCATCCTTCCGATCACTCAAAGGCCGGTTTTCCCGGGTATGATGATCCCGATAATTATTTCCGGTGAAAAGATGACCAATACAATGAATACCATTCTCGGTTCAGATAATAAAATAGGCGGTGTTGTTTTAGCCGCCAATACGGTTGAAGATAAACCTGCTCTCTCCGATTCATTATATAAAGTCGGGGTTTCAGTCAGAATAATTAAAATTACGCCTATTGAAGGCAATACTTTCCAGGTTATGATAACAGCTTTAAAGAGATTTACGCTGGCGGAGATTGTTCAGGATGAACCGATAATCAAATGGAAAGTTACCCATTACTACGGCGACGATAATATAAAAGTTACCCAGGAATTAAAAACATACTCTCTTGCCATCATTGCGTCCATCAAAGAGCTGGTCAAGTCGAACTCCCTGTTCCAGGAGGAAATGAAACTGTTCTTAAACAGGTTTTCCATTGAGGACCCGGGCAAGCTTGCGGACTTTGTCGCCTCAATGACTTCCGCAGAGCCGGCCAAGGTGCAGGAAATACTGGAAACGTTTGATATTAAAAAAAGAGCTGAGAAAGTCCTGATACTGCTCAAGGAAGAGCTCGAAATGAGCAAGCTTCAGAGCAAGATCACCAAGCAGATTGAACAGCAGATAACCAAGAATCAGAAGGAATTCTTTCTGCGCGAACAGCTTAAGCAGATAAAAAAAGAACTTGGTTTAACAAAAGACGAAAAGGCTACAGAGATCGAAGAATATGAAGAGCGTATAAAAAAGCTTCATCTGTCCGACGAAGCAAAAAACAGGGTCGACGAAGAGATGGATAAGATAAAGCATCTTGAGCCGCGCTCCCCTGAATACTCTGTAAGCAAAAACTACCTTGACTGGCTTACAGTGCTTCCGTGGGGAATTTATTCCGAAGACAATTACGAAATAAAAAAAGCAAAAAAGATCCTGGACAGGGATCATTACGGACTTGACGACATCAAGGACCGCATACTTGAGTTTATCAGTATCGGCAAAATGAAAGGCAATATATCCGGATCAATCCTGTGCTTTATAGGGCC
>JAFGSG010000007.1 GCA_016934735.1 Spirochaetota bacterium
ATAAGGGAACCTCTAAAAATCAGATTTTTTATTGTTTACTCAAATAAAAAACCTGATTTTTACCTTAATTTGTTCCCAATGGTTACACTAATATTTAATTATTAGAGATAACCATAACATGTAAATAAAAAAGGCGTCCTGATGGACGCCTTTTCCGTGTTATGCTTTGATTGTATCGGCTGATTAAATATTCAGCGATTACTCTCCTAACCCTTCTCCGGTATTCTCATGGCATAGAACGACCGCCATGCGAAGATAAGGCCGATGATTAAAATCGGGATCGCTATAATCGTTGTGTAATCGAATCCTCCTGATTTTGCAACAGAGAGTTTCATCTCAATGGCAATCTCGGTAGCTAACAGGCCGAACAGAGTAGAGAACTTGATGATCGGGTTCATGGATACTGATGATGTGTCCTTGAACGGATCGCCCACTGTGTCTGCAATGACTGACGCGTCATGAAGAGGAGTGTTCTTTTCTTTAAGATCGACTTCAACTACTTTTTTTGCATTATCCCATGCTCCGCCTGCATTTGCCATGTAGATTGCCTGGAACAAGCCAAAAACAGCAATGGAAATCAGGTATGCGACAAAGAAGTTGGGATCAAAGAACGCGAATGCCAGAGTCATGGCCATGACAGCTATGAAGATATTCCACATGCCTTTCTGAGCGTATTGCGTGCATATTTTAACAACAGTCTTTGAATCTTCTATGTCAGCTTCTGCCTTGTCGAGTCTCATGTTTTTCTTTATGAACTCAACCGCTCTGTAAGCACCTGTGGTTACTGCCTGCATTGAAGCACCGGCGAACCAGAATATAACAGCGCCTCCGCTGATAAATCCGAGAATGACCGGCGCATCTGTCAGCGACAGTTTAAGGAATCCGACATTCTTTAAAAGCAGGATGATAGCGAAGATCAGTGTGGTTGCTCCAACGACTGCCGTACCTATAAGAACAGGCTTGGCTGTAGCCTTAAATGTGTTGCCTGCACCGTCATTTGCTTCAAGATAATGTTTGCCTAGTTCAAAGTCAGGATCAAAACCGAAGTCTTTCTTTATTTCCTGTTTTATATTCGGAACACTTTCAATCTGTGAAAGCTCAAATATGGACTGCGCATTGTCCGTAACAGGGCCGTAGCTGTCAACGGCGATGGTTACGGGCCCCATGCACAGGAAGCCGAAAGCAACAAGTCCGAAAGCGAATATTGATGCGTACGGGCCCATTACTGCTTCCAGCCCGAATGTGCTGGTTACATACGCGCCTGTCATTAAGCCCATAATCAGCAGGCCGATCCAGAATGCGCTGAAGTTACCTGCTACAATACCGGAAAGGATTGTGAGGGATGCTCCGCCTTCTCTTGTGGCTGTAACAATTTCATTAACATGCTTTGATTTTGAACTTGTGAATATTTTTGTGAACTCCGGAATTAGAACAGCAGCCAAAGTTCCGCAGCTTATAATCATCGCCAGTTTCCACCATATGCCAGGGTATGCGGCAAAGGTTATCGCATTAGCAGCTCCGTTGATGCCGATATCTTTTAATGCCTGCACCGACATGGTAAGATCGAGGTTGCCGAGAAGCAGATAGCTCATGAAAAACGATGTGCTTATGCAGAGAACTGCAGCGATCCAGATAAGTCTCATTAGAGGCTCTTCAAAATCGAATTCTTTTTTGCCTTTGTATTTTACAGTTGAAATTGCCTGGTTAACGAAATAGGAAATTCCGGAGAAAAAGTCCATCAGGAAGCGCATTGCGAATATCCATACAATAAGCTTGGACTGTAGTTCAGCCTGGAATGTTGTTCCTATAGCATTGACTATTTCATTGCTAACTCCTGCGAATCCGGCTTTTCCGAGTATTTCTGCAATGTTGATTTTGCCTAGTATGTCCGGAACTGTTATAGCAAGTGTAATGAACGATATAAGAGCAACTCCGGTTACCCCGTATGTCTCAAAAGCGTCTGCCGTGGGGCCTACGCTGTCGCCTGCGTTGTCTCCCGTGCAGTCAGCAATAACGCCCGGGTTGCGCGGATCGTCTTCCTTTACTTTAAAGACAATCTTCATAAGGTCGGAACCTATGTCTGCGATCTTTGTAAAGATGCCCCCTGCAATTCTGAGAGCGGATGCACCGAGTGATTCGCCTATTGCAAATCCGAGGAAGCAGTATCCGACCGTCTCGCGATTAACAAAGAGCAGAATTACAACCATCATTACGAGTTCAAGGGAGATAAGGAAAAGCCCAACGCTCATGCCGGCGCGGAGCGGGATGTTAACAACGTCCCACGGTTTGCCTGCAAGCGAGGCAAAAGCGGTTCGTGCATTCGCGTAGGTATTTATGCGTATTCCGTACCATGCAACGCAGTATGAACCGCCCATACCTATAACAGAGAACAATAATACCTGAACAAGTACCGGGACATGTTCGCCTTTAAGCACCAGAAAATAAAATGCCATGGCAATCGCGATAAACGCGAACAGCATAAGAAGGAACTTGCCCTGTTGGATAAGATAGGTACTGCAGGTCTTCCAAATGATCTGCGCGACTCTAAGCATTGATTCGTGCGCTTTCATTTTTTTAACCTTAAAGAACTGGTATAAGCTTATTCCGAGCGTGCCGACAATAACCAGCGCACCGTAGAACAACAGCTGCCATGCGGTTATTGTGCCGCCAAATAGGTTATAGCTGCCGGCATGGAGATCCGGTATAGCCAGGTCTGCTTCGCTTGCGTATGCGCTCACTGCGGTAAGCAGAAAAAATCCCAACAACAATGAAGTTCGTTTTAAAATTTTCATTGTAATTTGAAAACCTCCTAAGAAATAATTTTTTTAAAATATTAAACCGGTAAATGGGGTACTGAATTTGAAATTAAAACGAGTAATAATTTTCCTTATATTCAGGAATTTTTATTCAATAATGTGCAAATATGCGAAGAACATGTATAAAATCAATTATCTTTTATTCTTTGCGGAGCTAATATTACTTCGCATTTTAAAGATAAAAACTTTTATTATATTAATGCCATAAGTTAATAAATGCAGTTTTTTTTGCAAGTTTTATATTATAAAAGTATTTTTTATAAAATTTAAAGCGTTTTTTATATATCTGATTAGATTTTTCAACCGATCCCCGGACTCGCAGACAGCCTTATTGGCGAATCTGTTATGACTTTCTCCTGCCATACTGAGGCTTTGTATATTTCTAATTAGGCAGGCGCATCCTTATTGGGATATTTGATAAACTGTAAAAATATATCCTGATAAGACCGATGGGCAGGCGCTGCCCCGGCTTTGTCTATGGAGCTGAGCTTTCACTTCTTGGATTAAAAAATAAAAAACCGGTTAAAGGCATGTCAATAATTTCCTGCAAAGCCGCTGCTGATTTGCTTTAATAATAAAATAAATTATACGTATAACTGTTCTAAATGAAATAATTATAGCATTAACTATAAAAATATCCTGATTTTATAAAAAAAGTTGAAGTAATGTAAAATTTTGCTTGAAATTTGTTATACCGTTAACCAAATTATCCTAAATGTTGTATGGTTAACTAATTTAACCAAAAATCCGTAGCGGGCTTTTGCCGGTATAGTGTTACTGGTTAAAAGCTCTTAAAAATAAAAATATTTACAATAATTAAAGGAGGTGAAAACACAATATTCTTAAGTTAACCGTTTTTAATAACTGTTTTTCTTTCGTTATGGATGTAGAGTCAATTTTGAAAATTTAAGCTTTTAAAAAATAATTAAATTTAGGAGAAAGAGTTATGCAAAAATTTTTAGTATTATTATTAGTTGCGGCATTCGCTTTTATTTCAATGCCGGCAATGGCACAGGCTCCGGCTGCTGACAAATCAATAGATTTTTACGGTCAGGTATACTTCTGGACCGGATATGAAAAAAATGATAAAAAAGTATCAAACAGTGCAAATCCTGATAATCCGGCAAAAGACGCAGGATATGAACAGACCGACCTTTCATGGAAAATCGAATACCCTGTTACTCGTTTTGGAGCAAGGTTTAAACAGGGTGATTTCAAGGCTAACGTAGAGATCAATACAGGTGATACTGATGGTAAAGTAATGAATTATAGACAGTGGTGGGGAGAGCATACTTTTACTGGTCTTGGCGGCCTTAGGCTTCTTATTGGCCATACATATGCACCAACATACGTACCTGCATATGTCAATGACCGCGGCGGCTTAAACGGTTATGCCGGTTCCTTTACGCTTACAGCCAACCGCACAAGCATGATCAGGCTTACTATGCCTGCAGGACCGGGCAATGTAATGCTGGCATTTATTAAACCGAGTGAAACTACTCCTGACGGTTATAGTTCAACAGCTAACTATCTTCAATGCCCTTATCCGAAGATTGAAGCAGTTTATAATTTGGATATGAAAGCAGG
>JAFGSG010000008.1 GCA_016934735.1 Spirochaetota bacterium
ATAAGGAGGTTTACATATGTCCGTTTTTCAATTCCCCAAAAGTCCAAATAAGGTTCATCCTGAACTGCCAAGCGCCGTAGGTTCCAGAAACTCTATTGTGCAGGAAGGGCGTGATAAAGTCGTAGAATCAAAACTAATCTTAGATGAAACGACTGACAAAATATTAAACCATATACAAGGTAAATTACCGGTCGAAGTTTTGGAAAAAATCGACATTATGGGTAGTTTAAAAGAAAAACTGTACGGCTACATCAACCAAACTTATGTCAATATGTTTAACAGATATAATGTTACGATGGAAGACGAAATTATTAAAAAAGTCCGCGACTTTGTCGACAAAGAAGAATCCAAATGCCTTGCAAGATATACTCCGAGAGAAATAACGGAAATGCTTGATAAGATCGGCGGAGCGGAAAAATTCAACACAGGTGAAATTGAAAAATCCATCGTTAATATGTACGGCCACCTTCAGGGCCATATCCAAAGAGGATTGAACGATCTTGAAAACGATACCAACTCTATTCTCAGACAGAAAACAGATGTCGGTGCGTTCGTGAGAGGCCAGAACGCTTACGCGATCTTAAAATGTATCTTTAAAGATAATCATTTAAAACCAAAATATGTTTATGATGTAAAATTATCCATAAATATACTTGACGCTGAATTAGTCAGCCCGATCAAGCATTATCAGGTTACTCTTGAGTCGCTGCTGAAAAAATCAATACAGTCTCACATACACAATCTGATTGAAAGACAGATTGAAGAACTCAAAGAAGAACTTGTTGATCAGGGAAAACAGGAACTGGAAGCCTCTGAAATAATGTTTGAAAAAATAAAGAGAGTGGAAAATTTCACTGATGACGACAAGGAAGATGAAAAGTCAAAAAGATATACTATCCTTGCAAAAAAATTCCTGGATAAGATCGAAGGCCTCAGAGCTGAGATAGACGAAGGCGAATATGATCCGCTGAATATCAGAGAAAATATCAAGTTCGTTATTGATGAAGAGAACATCAGAGGCAGAGGCTACAACTCATGTCTTAACTCTCTGACTTCTATACTTGATACAAGCAAGATGGGTTATCAGGTCTGCGATAACCTTAAGAACGCAAGAGTATGCCATATCAGAGAATATGAGGAAATGGATCCGACAGTGCTTCCGGATGAAAGATATGCTATTAGAATGGCATATTACGATCAGGACCAGCTTAGAGAAGAAAAAAAAGAATACGACAAACAAATGGAAGCATTCAGCAGAGAAATTTCCAAATTATGGGATGTCGTTCATGCTCATTATGAATCAAAAAAGAGATTCAGATCCCTCAAAGACTTCGATGATCTTACAAAGAGACTCATGAAGAAGGATTGGAGAGTCAGCACTAAAGAGGAAGATGATGCAAGCGGTATTCTCTGGAACGAAATCGGTGAGATGTATCCTGAAAATACTTTTGTTGAAAAGAACAACAGAACCTATGAATTCAGAACACTTCACCTGGTAAGGAAAATGAGATATCTCCGTGAAATGGTAGCCAAAATGCACGGCTATCAGAATCCGATTGAGCGTGTAATTATCGATGAAAGAATTGACTTTGTTGAAAAGAGATTCCATGAATTTACATACAAAGTCAATCCGCATCACATTCAGCCCGGGCTTATTCTCGACATTGATGTTACCACAACAAAAAGAAAACAATATATACTAAAAGGAATGGCAGGCGTGCTGAATGAATTCCTGTTCGATATTTCCAAAGGGTTCGCAGATGCAGCGTTCGCCTCTTACACAAGAAGAAGATCAACTGTAAGGGACGATATAGATCAATCTTTTTCGGAAGAAGAAGTACAGGAACATATTTTCGAATCCGCATACAAAGCATCCAGCGAAGCATCGGAAGTGAAAGGAACTGTAGACCTGACATCTTCAGCAAAGAAAAAAGCAACACCAAAAGGAAGAACATCCGGATTAAAAGAACTCTAAAAAGGAGTCTTAACAAAATTGATTAACATGTAAGTACAGAAAAGGGTGCTATGCAAATAGCATCCTTTTTTTCTTCCACAGATTTTTCGTTTATCTATCTATAATAGTTATTTATTTTACTTTTATTTAATCAATAAGGAGAGTTTAACTCATGGAAACAACCTTTTATTCGCTGGCTACAAAGAACAAATTTAATAAAGGACTTAATCATTTCTTTGCAGTTAATGAGATAGTTGATGAAATCGATTCCGGTTATAATATTGCAGACATCATAGGGAGAAGACTGGATGGCGATGATTTAGCCCGCGATCAGATACTACCCATTGTAGGCTCTGTAATTAAAGAAAAATTTAATTATTCATTCGATTCATTTAACATCCCATCGGCTGTAACTGACTTCACTAAAATTATCGACGAAACCTCAAAATGGACAGCAATTGATATTTTAATGGTATATTATAATCCCAACGGCGAGGTTTTTTTAATCAATCCAAAAAATCCGACGCATTGGGAAAAAGCGGGAGAACTCTCAATTGACCAGCTTGTCGTCATATATGCAAAATATTTAAAATCTGAAAATAAAACAATATCGGATGAAGCCATTAAAGCAATTGAGGAAATGATAGCAGGCAAAGATGTGTTTATAAATCAAGAATTTATTGATCATATGGTCAGTCCAAAAAGAATGTTGAAAAAAGAGCCCGCTGCCGCAAAAGAGACGGCCGGGAAGAAAACACTGACTCCTAAATATTCAGTGCTTGTAACTAATGAGCTTTTCCACAACGGCAATGTTGAAGCATGGAAAAAAATTATTGAAAGCTTTAAGGCTTCTCATCCTGATCTGGAAGTCGCCATTTTTTATGATAATGAGCTGATAAATGACATAAATTCCCTTTTTAAATGGGGCAAGGTGAAAAGTAAATCGTACATTTATTTTCAGGTAAGCGGTGAAAACATTAGAGATGTTTCAAAACTGCAGAAATATTTATTTGAAGGAGCAAGTGTAAGATTTGAACAATTCTTAAAACTTGGTGTAGGTAAAGTTTTAAAACTATTTTAACAGGGGTATAGAACAATATGGACAACATAATCAATTTCAATAAAGAGCTGAAAGACTTCGATGATAAATTATTTAAAAAAGCGGGAATACGAGGAAGAAGAGCACTCGAACTTGCCAAAATGGGGCTTCCGATAGCTCCCGGATTCATTATAGACTCCGATCTTACAAAGAAACTTCCCCGTGTGAATATAAAACAACTGATTAAAACTGCAATTACACAGCTTGAAAAAGATATAGATAAAGGATTCGGCAATCCTAAAAAGCCGCTTCTCTTAAAGGTTGTACTTAGTTCAGATTTAAATGTGCCGTTTTTCCCTTCCATACATCATGTCGGCCTGAATGTAAAAACTGTTGATGGTTTTGCAGCCTTTACAGGTATGGATTTCGCTTTGGGCGAACAAATTTATCTTCTGCACAGCATAGCGTCTAAAATATATAAACTGGATGAAGAAGATATCAAGAAGCTGGAAGCAGGAACTTCCAAGCAGAAAACTATTGAATCCGCCAGAAAAACAATCGAAAACTATAAAAAATATCTCGGGGATAGATACAGCGAAGATGTATACGACCAGTTGGGCCTTATTCTCAAAGGGGCAGCCGATACCTATTGCGATTCGGAACTCGATGTAGACAACTCACTGTCGATTATGGTTCAGGCTATGGTCTACGGCAATTCCGGCCAAAATTCCTATTCCGGCAATTATTATACCAGGGATATCGTAACCGGCGAAGCAAAAATAAAAGGACGATATCTGCAGAACGCATTCGATATTGATAAAGTGAAACCCAAAGATATATCCTCAATTGATAAAAAACATTTTACACATTTTACTGAAATCGGAAAAAAAATTGAGGATAATTTTAAAGAAATACGTGAAATTAAATTTACGATTGAAGAAGGGAAATTCTGGATAGTTGAACAGTTCGAGGTTGATGAAAAATCAACGCAGTCGCACATAAAAACATTACTCGAACTGTCCAAAAGAAAAAAAATCACGGAAGAATATCTTGTCGATCATATTCAGCCTAACCAGTTAAATGAACTACTGCACCCGGTAATTGATCCGAGAACCACAAAAGGAGTCAAGACCATACAGGGCGGAATTTCCGGATCAACAGGAGCCGCGATAGGAAGGGTTTTCTTCTCAACTCCAAAGCTTCTTGAAGCGCATAAAAAAGCGATAATGAGAGGCGACGATACCAACCTGATCCTTGTTATGCCGGCAACCTATGCGGAAGACGTAAAAGCGATCGAGGTCGCGAAGGGAGTAATATCCACCGAAGGAGGATTTTCCTCCCATGCACCTGTTGTCGCCCGCAGCCTGGGTAAAGTCGCAATGGTTCAGCCGGAAATGAAAATAAGAGGAGACAGCTTTTATCTGGGCGGAAAAACCGTAAAAGAAGGCGATTATATCTCTATCAATGTGCCTTATTACGAAGCCCCCACTATTTATCTTGATAAAGTGGGCCTTATTGAGCCGAATTTTAAAGAGAATGGTTTGCTGGATTTTCTGGATATAGTGAATAAATACATCGACTCCTTTGATGTAAGAGCAAACGCGGATCAGCCCAAGGATGCGGTTATCGCAAAACAATTCCACGCAAGAGGCATAGGCCTTTGCAGAACCGAGCACATGTTTTTTAACGAAAAAAGAATCATGACCTTCAGGCAGATGATACTCGCGGAGGACGAAGCGGAACGAAGAAAAGTCTTAAATGCGCTGAAACCGATGCAGAGAGCCGACTTTTATGAATTATTCAAGATCATGCAGGGACTGCCTGTTACAATAAGACTTCTGGACGCTCCATTGCATGAGTTCCTGCCGAGAACAGCGGCAAGTATGGAAGAATTAGTATCATTTTTAAAATCAAAAAAAGACCGCGTCAGCCCAAGCGAAATAAAGGCAAGATGCGATGAACTTGCAGAAATGAATCCGATGCTGGGACACAGAGGATGCAGAGTAGCGGTTACTCATCCTGAGATATACGAAATGCAGTGCAGGGCTATTTTTGAAGCTGCATGCATGTTAAAAAAAGAAGGCATTAACGTAAAACCCGAAATTATGATCCCGATCGTAATGAGCGAACATGAATTAAAATTCATCAAGACAGGCAAAAAAATAGAAGGAAAAACAGTAAAGGGCATCAGGGATATAAAGGACGAAGTTATTAAAGAATACGGTGTTGACAATCTTGATTACAGCATAGGCTCGATGATTGAACTTCCGGCAGCCGCTCTTAGAGCAGGGTCGATAGCCCAGTACGCGGAATTTTTCAGCTTCGGAACAAACGACCTAACGCAGACATCCTATGGCTTATCCAGAGATGACAGCAATTCGTTCTTCCCCAGCTATTCTCTCTTTGACCTGATGAAGGATAACCCGTTTAAGGTTCTCGGCGATGAAGTAAAAGAACTGATTGAAATCGCGCAGTTAAGAGGTAAATTAACCAGACCGAATATTAAAATGGGCCTGTGCGGCGAACATGGTGCCGATCCGGAAAATATTGCATTCTGTATAAATGTCGGACTGAATTATGTTTCATGTTCTCCTTATTCCATTCCTCTTGCCAAGCTCGCGATTGCGAAATATAATCTGGCAGAAGATAAAGAATAACGTGCTATTATGAATACAGCGGAAGATCAAATCAATTCCCAGGATATTGAAAAACAGCTCAGCAACATCAATAAGCTCCTTGAAATTAACAGCATCATTAATTCAACGCTGGATATAGGAAAACTGCTGAATATAATTATGGAGATCATCAAGGATATTATGAATGCCGAGGCAAGTACTCTTTTCTTATTTGAAGAGAAAACCCAGGACCTCGTTTTCAAGGTTGCTCTCGGCGAAGCCGGGAAAGAACTTGCTGAGAAACAGAGAGTCAAGATCGGCCAGGGAGTCGCCGGATGGGTCGCTGAAAAAAGAAAGCCCGTTTATATTAATAATGTCTATGAAGACGAACGCTTTGATCCGAATTACGACAAAATAACGGGCTTTAACTCAAAGGCAATATTATGCGTTCCTCTCTTATTCAAAGGTAAGTTAATTGGCGTTATACAGGCGATCAATCCCACAGACAGGGAAGGGTTCGATGATAATGACCTCATACTTTTCTCGGCTTTTGCGGAGCAGGCAGTCCTTGCGGTTCAGAATGCCATTTTTTTCAAGGAAGCCATTGAAGAACAGCGCATAAGAACTGAAATCGGTTCCGCACAGTCATTTCATAATTCCCTGCTTCCTGCTGTTGATAAAAAATACAAAAATATTCAAATCGCGGCAAGAGCTATTCCCGCAAGAGAACTCGGCGGCGAATTTTATGATATATCCTGCTTTGATGACTCAATCGGACTTGCGCTGGGAGACTGTCATATTAAGGGAATACCGGGAGCACTTAATGCTTCCATATTATTAGGCGCTGTTAAAGGACTCTCATCTGTTTTACACAGCAGCCCGTCAAAGCTGATTAATAATTTGAATAAATCCATAAGCGGCAGCATCCAGATTATGTCCCTCTTCTACGGAACAATCTCATGCACGCAAAAAACAATCCAATTTGTCAATATCGGCTTTGCTTACCCGATAATTGTGCGCAAAAATGTCGCGCGCTATTTAAAATTCACATCATCTCCCGAAATGACGGATCTGCCTCCGCAAAAAATAAGCGTTGTGCTGGAACCGGATGATTTTTTTGTGGTGGTTACAGACGGGATAGTCAACCTGAAGAACAGAGGCGCTCAGAATCTCGGACTAAAAAGAATTATGGATCATCTGACAGGTGATTTTAATACACCTAAAGAGATTGTGGATTCTTTAACCAAACTGGCTGATGATTTTCTTGACGGCCTTGAGAAAAGACAGGATATATCCATTATTGTCTTTAAAATAGAAAAATAAGGAAATACTATGAGCAATTATGTTTCCGTCATTTTTTGCAGAAACTGCAGTTCACGATATGTTGAAATTGAGGAATGGAATACTCATGAAAAAAAAGTCGTTCTGCACTGCAGAACCTGCGGAGTTACTGAGCCGCTTTCTAACTTTACTCTGGGAAGAAGTAAAATTACAGATAAAGAACTTCAGGAAGCAAGGGATACAAGAGCTATTCCATTTAAACCTGAAAGATGATTATCAGCCGGGTGCGAACAGGCATTCTGTGTCGGCCTGGATGCGATATCCAGCCGTAAAGCCGGCATTGGCACATTCCAATATATCACCGTACCCGGTATCAGGACATACGTGCTGCCCGTCATCATTTTCTTTTAAATAATTTCTTAAAAATTACGTTTAAAAAAAATATAATTACCATAAATAATCTTCCGATTCTCCACGGCCTTGTAAATATCCTGTAAAACCAGTCAAGCCCCCTTGTCATAAAATACGGGGGCGCTTTTTTTATCATTCCGGAAATTATATCAATGCTTCCGCCTACGCTTATTATGACGCCGTGTTTAAGTTCGCTTTTAAGCTTATAAATCCACTCATCTTCCTTTGGAAAACCGAGACCTACAAAGATAATATCCGGTTCACTCTTCTGTATAGCTTCAATGATAGCTTTTTCCCTATCAGTGCCGAAATAGCCGCCGTGCCTGCCGACGATTCTGATTTTTGGAAAAGATTTTCGTATGTTGAAAAACGCCCTTTCCACTATTTCCGCTTTTCCCCCTACGAGGAAAATAGTATGCTCCTTCATTTCAGCTATGCGTATGAGGTCCATCATAAAACTCAGGACCGGTATCCTTTCTTTTATTGAAGAGCCGAGCATCTTCGCCGCCCACTGAAGTCCCGCTCCGTTTGTTAAATACATACTGGCTTTGCCGTAAATAAGCCTCAAATCAGAGTTAAATTTCATTCTCTGGACTTTATAGGGATTCAGAAAAATTATATGATACAATCCGCGGTTATCTATCATGTTCATAACTTTAACTATAGACTGATCCCTTGAGACATTATCAACCGCAATTCCAAGTATATTTACTATATTTACATCATCTAAAGTTACCTGATTATACTCTAATATAATATCCCTGTTCTCTTTCCATGAATCATAATAAATCTCGTCGCCCACAAAAATCCTCCGTTAATGTTTACAGATTATTATCGTCTAATTTATTCTTTATTGCGCAGAACTCGCCGCACATGGAGCACTGGTCGTCCTTTCCCGATGGAATTTCGCTTCTGTATTTTTCCGCTTTTCCTTTGTCAATCGAAAGCCTGAACATTTCCTGCCAGTCGCGCTTCTTTCTGGCCCTGGACATGTCGTTGTCCCATTCTATAGCTTTACTTCGGAGCTTAACCAGGTCAGCAGCGTGCGCCGCGATCTTCGATGCTATTACACCTTCTTTTACGTCCTCGACAGTCGGCAGCCTCAGATGCTCCGCGGGTGTGACATAGCAGAGAAAATCAGCCCCGCTTGCAGCCGCGATGGCTCCGCCTATCGCAGATGTAATGTGGTCGTATCCGGGCGCGATATCAGTCACCAGAGGCCCCAGGACATAGTACGGCGCATTGTCGCACAAAGACTTTTCCAGCCGCATGTTATCCGCGATCATATCAAGAGGCACATGCCCCGGCCCTTCAATAATTGCCTGCACTCCCCTTTCCCTTGCCCTTCTTGCCAGGTCCCCGAGAATAATCATTTCATGCACCTGCCCCCGGTCGCTGGCGTCGCTTATGCATCCGGGGCGAAGCCCGTCTCCCAGGCTTATTACTATATTATAATCGGCCAGTATATCGAGTATCTCATCATAATATTCATACAACGGATTCTCTTTTTTATTTCTGGAGATCCATTCGGAAAGCATTGATCCGCCCCTGCTTGTTATTCCGATTATGCGTTGCTGGGAACGCAATGATTCAAGCGACTGCATAGTGACGCCTGAATGTATTGTCATATAATCAACGCCGTCCTCCGCCTGTCGTTTAATAATTTCAAGATAATCGCCGATCTTCATGTCGATTATTGATTTTTTACGGCTTACCATACTGACAGCAACCTCATAAATCGGCACAGTTCCGAGCGGGACAGAAGATTCTTCAAGGATTTTCTTTCTGAAATCGCGGATATTCCCGCCTGTGCTGAGATCCATGACAGTATCCGCGCCGTACTCGACCGCTGTCTTAAGCTTCTCCAGTTCAATGTCAATGTTGAACATATCCGGCGAAGAACCGATGTTAGCGTTTACCTTTGTCCTTAGGCCTTTGCCGACTGCTACAGGTTTAATGTCCCTGTTCCGGTTTTTAAAAATAGCTACTTCACCCTTTGAAAATGAATCCATAAGTGAAGAAACCGGCACATCCTCATATCCGGAAATTGCTTCAACCTCGGGTGTAATTATACCTTCTTTTGATTTTTGAAAAATATTCATATTAATTTCTTTTGGTTTTATTATCTTGCGGAAGCAGGGAAATAAAAATAAACTGCTGCAGCGGCACATCTTCACTAAAGATTATTCTCTTTTATTAAACCTCTGTTATTTTTTAAAACAGCGTATTCATACCCGTCGATCAGGACAAGGAACGAGGCAGCATTTATATTCTCTGAAAGATAATAAACACGCCATACATCCTCGCCATCCGAAAAAATAATGGTTACTTCGACGTCCGTGCTTGTTCCCCTTTTCGCGTTCAGAATGTTCGCCCTGTAATCAATCAGCTCTACTTTCTCTATCTGGGGGAAAAGCGGTGTAAGCGCTTTCTTTAACACTTTCGCGAGCGCGTCAACAGGCCCGTTGCCGGTCGATGCTTCATGTATAATACGTCCGTTAGCCTCTATCTGAACAGTAGCTTCCGGGTCCATTCCATTGTCAATAAGCCTGTATCCCCCGATTACCTTAAACGGAGCATTGTACTTTTTTAATGAGCGCGCTATCGTCAGCTCTCTAGTGGCGTCTTTTATTTCGAAATTCAGCATAACTCGTTATTTTATAATAATTTTATCCGGAAGAAGTTTCTTCTTCTCCGTATTCATAGTCTAAGTTAAGATCATATAGATAAGTAGTACCAGATTGTTCGTATGGCTCAAGTTTGTCACTTTTCACTTTAACTCCGTCTCTATATATTCTAATTTCTACAGATTGATCTTCAGTAACTTTACGGGCACTTACTTCTAAATAATCTACATCATCTAATTCTAATTCATATTCATATACATTACTCCCTATCCCAATACCGTTAAATGCTACGGTTGTACCTCCATTTCGCTTATATGTTCCTCCGGTAAAATTTCCCTCTGTACTCTTTACATAAAATTTAATTTCATCCAGTTCTTCATCCGAGCAGGAAAATCTGAAGAGAAAAGTCAGAAGAAAAAAAATAATAAATAATCTATGCCTTTTCATTGTATTTCCCGTAATCAAAATATGCTATCATACTTTAATTTTAATCAAATAATTATACCGTCAATAAACGCTATTTTTTGCCGCAGTCGGTTTTTTTGCTCATGTAATCCGCAAAAGAAATCTGCTGTTTATAGCATTCTTCGCTTATGTATCTCAGAATTCCGAGGAAGATATCGGGTTTAATATAACCAGGGACCTGATCGATCAGCTTCCCCTCGTTATCCAGGAACACTACTGTCGGCAGCCCCCGCACACCCAGCATGGGCGCAAATCTGTCCGAGGTTGTCGTTTTGCCCATAAAAGTTATACTTTCCTTTTTTTCCGTATCTACCCTGACTGCAATATAATCCCTGCTGAGAATTTTTACCACCTCCCCGTTCGAGAAGGTTTCCTTTTCCATTACTTTGCACCAGTGGCACCAACTGGCATAAAAATCAATTATCACAGGCTTCTTCTGCTTCAAAGCCTTTGACAATCCTGAATTAAAAGATTCCCATTTAACCGATGTTTTCGATTTCCCGTCAAGTCTATAATCTGAACCTTCAGGGCAGGCTGGGCTTAACAGAATAAAAAACAATATTAAAATAACACTGAACCGCTGGCCGCGCATGCTGATTTCTCCTAAAAAATAACAGTCTGATCCGGCTCAACAGTAAACTCAGTCTTGCAGTCAGGGCAGATATAGCTGCCGCTCTTTTTGACCCTTATCATTCCCTTGCATCCGGTACATTCAAGTATAATGGGATGATCAAATGTTGTATCCGATGGAGCCTCATCCGGATTTTCATTCAAAGATGATTTTGTATCTATTGGAACAGAGTAATCGGATTTATCGTCCGCTGACGGCTTCTCAACTACCTCGTTCTCAATTAGACTGATATGTTTTTTAATTATACTGAGAGCTTCATCTTTATCTTTTGCCAGCTTAATTATTTTATCAAATCCCAGCAACTTATACAGCTGGAATATTTCTTGGGAAATACTGCAGACTATAAAAAAACCTTTTGAAACTATTAACTTCTTCTGAATATACAAAAATACCCCAAATCCGGCCGAACTTATGTATTTTAATCCGAGAGCGTCAATAATTAAAAATAACTTTTTTTTCCCCAGTATCTGATTTATATATTCTTCAAAATCAGCGCTTGTTTCGGAATTTAACGCGCCTTTTATCTCCACGATTATTACTTTACCGCCAAGGTCTTCTGTATGATTAATAAAAATCATTGAATATTCCTCTATTTTTCTTTAAATAATATCGCATCTTTTATTTTTTCTTTTCCCGATAAAGTAAGCTCATCTTTTGCGGTATCATTTTTTATTTTTATCGCTTCCTTAATTTTTATTTCATTATTATCCATTACATAAATACTTTCACTAATATCTTCTTTAATAATCTCCTGAGTATTTTCTTTACTGCTATTATTATCTTTTATCATACTTAAATATTTTCTCTTATTGATGCTCCTGTAACGGATAAAAATAATTACAGATACTGTAAAGGATATTATAAATGACAATATTGCAAGAACAATAGCTAATTTAACGCAGATATTATAATGTTCAAGTAAAAATTTATAAATCCTGTCTTTGCTGATAATAAAGCTGACACATCCTATACTTTTACCTTTTACGTATACAGCCCGCGTAACAAGCCAGCCGGAAACATCGATCTTTGCATAAATATATTGTTTTAATAATCTAATTACATCTTTTTTAAAAGGAATCTTTTTATTCGGATTATAAATGTGATAATCCATGAACTGGGCATGATTCACCTTGGTCCATATGGGAAGCATTATGAGGTCAGTGTTATACGCGAATTCGTCTGTTGCTATGTTGCCCTTAAGCTCTTTTTCAATAACGGAATCCGAATGTACGATGATTTTACCGTTGGAAAGAACAAAAAATGCTTCATCTATAATATTTGCCTTTATTTTTTCCCTGAATAATCTCTTTAATTTATCAAGATCATTGTCTTTATAGCTAAGCTCAGCCACATTGGCAAAAGCTTCAATGAGAGGTATTGAGTAACTGCGGGTGTATTTTTCGATTTCGGCAGTACGGTTCCTGGCTTCAAAATAGAAATACGCGAATGAAATAGCTGCTGAAAGCAGAAGCAGGATAAAAAGGTCTATTAAAAAAATCCCTACCGGAACTACGTTTTTTATTTTTTTTTCTGACATCTATGATCTTTACGTAAAAATGTGTATTTCTATGCAGTATCTATCTATCTTTATCAAAAATCAATTAAAAAATGTTGTTCCTAAATGCTATTTTCCAATATAATCGACGATCCTGTTTACGATATTTTGTATTGTAAAACCGTACTTTTCAGCTAACGCGTTATGCGGGCCTGATGCTCCGAACGTCTCCATTGTGATATAAAGCGCATCTGCACCCGCGTATCTTTCCCAGCCCATGCTGATCCCGAGCTCAACAACAGCCTTCTTCCTGACGCTATCCGGCAATATAGTTCTCTTATAATCATCAGGCTGCTTATCAAAGAGCTCCCATGACGGGAACGAGACCACTTCCGCGTTTATTCCTTTTTCTTTAAGCGCTTTTGCTGCTTCGATCGACAGATTCACTTCCGAACCGCTGGCTAAAATAATTATATCAGGATTTTTTCCTGCATCATGGACAATATAGGCGCCTTTGTGAAGATCCTGTGCGCCGTCTCTGTTTTCCTTCTTTACGACAGGAATATCCTGGCGCGTAAGAATTAACGCAGTGGGGCCTGTGCTGTTGCCAAGCGCGGACAGCCATGCCTCCGCTGTTTCCTCCGCATCAGCAGGCCTGATCACCGTCAGGTTGGGTATTGCCCTCGCAGTTGCAACATGCTCCACAGGCTGATGAGTAGGCCCGTCCTCGCCCACGAAGATCGAATCGTGCGTGAACAGGTAAACGCAGTGAAGCTTGCTCAGTGCAGCAAGGCGCACGGGCGGGCGCATGTAGTCAAGAAACGCGAAGAAAGTAGCCGAGTACGGGATAAATCCTCCATAGTACGCAATACCGTTCTGTATGGATCCCATAGCATGCTCTCTTATTCCGAAATGCAGATTGCGGCCTACCCTGCGTTTGCCCGATTCGCTGAATCCCTTTGCGAATGATTTGTTGCTCGGGCCAAGGTCAGCAGAACCGCCGGCTATGTTCGGCATTCCAGCGAACAATGCCTCAAGGACTTTACCGCTCGCGCTTCTGGTAGCGATCTCTTTTGCAGGATCGAATTTAGGCATCTTTTTTCTAAGACTATCAATATCCGGGGCAGTAAAAAATCTGTCCCATTTATCCTTTAAACCGCTTTTCATGGCTTTGCCGAAACTGCTTTTCCATTCGTCATATATTTTATGGAGTTCGTCTCTTCTCTTTTTAAAGAGATCATATACGCTGCGATCTATGCTGAAAGGATCCTCGTATTTGCATTCAAGGTTTATCTTTGTTTCTGCAACAGCGTCTTTGCCAAGGGGAGCGCCATGGCTGGACTCGCTTCCTTCTTTAGACGGGCATCCTTTTGCAATTACAGTCTTTGCAATAATGAGCGACGGCTTTGCGGTCTCCTTCTGCGCATTCAGGACAGCTTTTTCAATTGCGTCGTGATTATAGCCGTCAACATCCTGCACATGCCAGTTGTAAGCAGTGAATCTTTCGCGGACATTTTCGGAGAAGGCAAGGTCAGTGCTGCCTTCAATCGTGATCTTATTATCATCATAAATGAAAATTATGTTTCCAAGACCCATGTGGCCTGCGAGCGAGGCTGCCTCTGATGATACGCCTTCCATAAGGTCGCCGTCGCTCACTATCGCGTAAATGTAATGATCGATTATGCCGCTGAACTCATCCGCAAGCAGCTTTGACGCAACCGACATCCCAACCGCGTTCGCGAAGCCCTGGCCCAGCGGGCCGGTCGTAGTCTCCACGCCCGGCGTGCACCCGAACTCGGGATGGCCGGGTGTAATTGATCCGATCTGGCGGAAATTCTTTATATCGTCAAGAGTAATGCCGTAGCCTGCAAGATGCAGAGCTGAATAGAGAAGCGCAGATCCGTGCCCTGCAGAAAGAACGAACCTGTCGCGGTTCGGCCAGGCAGGATCATCCGGATTGTATTTCATTATACGGTACCATAACACAGCCGCAATGTCAGCGCACCCGAGCGGCATGCCCGGATGGCCCGAATTCGCCTTCTGAACCGCGTCCATTGAAAGCACTCTTATTGAATTGGCAATTAATTGTAAGTCTTTGTTTTTCATAAGTATAATTCTTAAATTTAAATTTTTCTTTTTTTGCGTTTTGTGCTTTATAATCTTAATTATAAGATAAAAAAGTTTGACTCTTTCCGGAATGGCTCAAACTTTTCTGCCCCAGAGGACCTGATGACAAACAAGTTTGCCGATTCTTCTCTAAAAATCCCTGTGCCAGGCCCCGCCTTTTGAACTTATACGGTACCTGTCAGTTCAGCTTAATACAAATACTATTTTTCTCTCTCAGAATGATAATGTCTTCTCAAAAAACAGGAACTGGATCGTCCTGAGTGAGGATAGACTCATAAAAAGTAAGAACGAGCTCGCTCTGAGTGAGAGCATCCTCACCAAAAGAGAGAACCAGCTCGCTCTGAATGAGAGAAGGCTCAGTCCAAGTGAGAGCATCCTCATAAAAAGTGAGAAAAAGCTCACTCTGAGCGAGGACAAGCTCACTTTAAGAGAGAACAGGCTCGCTCTGAGTGAGGATTGCCTCTCCCGGAGAGGCAATGTCCCCTCTAAACTACGCAATTTCCTTTAAAACAATCAGCCCGTCCACAGCAACAGGCTTACCGCGCGCAATAATTAATGGATTAATGTCTATCTCGGCAATTTCATCGTGCTCTGCTGCCAGATTGCCGATCCCTACAAGCGCTTTTATCAGGAGCGCTTTATTGACTGCGGGGCTGCCCCTGAATTCCTCCAGCAGGCTTTTTGTTTTTATTTCGCCTATCATTTCCATTGCGTCATCTTCCGTAAACGGAGCCACTCTGAAGCTTACGTCTTTCAGGGCTTCGGCAAAGATGCCGCCAAGACCGAACATTACGCACGGCCCGAACTGCGGATCGCGCGAAACCCCTATAATGAACTCCCTGTCGCCTTTTATCATCTCCTGCACCAGTACTCCGTCGAGCTCAATTTTTCCGCTCATTATTTCGTCATAAGATTTCGCAAGCTCTTTATCCGAAGATATATTTAATTTCACAAGGCCCATCTCGGTTTTGTGAGCGGCTTTAGGCCCTGTGCCTTTTAAAACAACCGGGTATCCGATCTTTTTTGCATAAATCTTTGCTTCAGCTTTCGATTTTGCCAGATATTCCCTTGTAACAGGCAGCCCTGCGGATTTAAATATCTTTTTCGATTCAAATTCGGATAATACTTTCTGATTGTTTTTCAGTGCTTTAGCTATTATTCGGTTCATAAATTATTATTTACAATTTAATGGACGGATATTATTTTGTTATTACTTGTTTTTCTTAATCTTCAGTCAAGTAATTTATAAAAAAAGCAGATCTGCTTAGAATCTATTTCATCAGGCAATTTAAAAATGATCTAATAAGGATATTATCTATGGAGCAGGCAACAGGACGTCGCCGGAACTGCGTAAAACAGGATGTTTTTTACGCAATTCCGGAATAGATAATATCCTTTTAGATCATATATAGCAAAATTTTAAACCTGCTGAAATAGGCTCTTAGTTATATCTTAGAAAAATTTATGAAAAGAATTATTCTGATAATAATCTTTCTGCAGATAAGCGCAAATCTGTTCTCCGCTGTGCTTTTCGATCCGCAGCTGAAATGGAGATCCATTAAAACAGAACATTTCTGGATACATTATCATCAGGGAATTGAAGAGGAAGCTGTAAAGCTGTCTGCTATAGCGGAAAAAGTGCACAAACGCCTGTCCCCGGTAATTAAATGGAAGCCGTCGCTCAGAACAGATGTTATTCTTGTGGATAACCTGTATACGGCAAACGGATTCGCAACGCCAGTACCTTTCAACCGCGTACAGATCTACCTGACAAGGCCTGAACTTGACAGCGAGCTCAGCAACTTCGACGACTGGCTCGAGATGGTCTTCACCCATGAGTACACACATATCCTGGACATTGACAGCATACACGGTGCCCCTGTATTCACAAGATACACTTTCGGCAGATGCTGTTTCCCGAATGCTTATCTTCCCATGTGGATGCTGGAAGGCAGCGCTGTTTATCACGAATCCGATTATTCAAAGTTCGGTAGAAACAACAGCACCTATACGGACATGGTAATGAGGACTGAGATACTGGATAATAACCTTAAGCCCATAAGCAAAGCCTCGAATTTTCCGAGGGAATGGCCCGCAGGAAGCGTGCCGTATCTATACGGCGGCCTGTTTGTCGATTTTCTCGAAAAAAAATACGGCATCGGAAGATTCGACAATGTGATGACCAATAATTCCTACAACCTCATCCCGTACCGCGACAATACAATAACTTATATTTTGCCTTTTATATACACTGCCAGCGAATGGGAATACGGGAAAGGAGAAACATCATGGAAGCTCTGGAACGAATGGGAGGAATACATAAAAGTAAAATACTCCAGGCAGATCGCGGATATTAAAAGAGATCAGTTGACCGAATATGAAAAAATCACGGAAAGCGGCTACAGGACAGTTATTCCCAGATTCAGCAGCAACGGCAGGAATTTATATTACATCAGGAATACTAACTATAATAAAACCGCATTGATGAGCTATAGTCCGGAAACAGGAAAACACAGGGTGCTCTGCCGCGTTAATGATCCCAACAGCATAAGCGTTGCAGATAATGACATGCTATATATATCCGATGCGGAATTCTACAGGTCATACTCAATATACAATGAAGCATTTGTTTTTAACAGGGGAAGCTATAAAAAATTAACAGGCAGGCTCAAAGGAAGCTATATAGACATAACCCGGGACAAAAAAAAAGTATGCTTTATCAAGCAGGATAAAAATAAATTCTCTCTGATACTGGCCGACCCCGGCTTCAGCAAGCAGGAAAGCCTAATTGCCGGGAGCGATATACAGCTCGCATTTTCAAGGTTTTCTCCCGACGGAAAAAAGATCGCGTTTACTCTCAAGGAGAACAACGGCAACGCAGACATTGCTGTTATCGATCTTACCGACGGCAGTATTTTAAGGCTTACAAACGACGGATATAACGACATACATCCTTCATGGCACCCGGACGGCAGCAGAATAATCTTTGCTTCGGACAGGGACGGAGGCGCGTACAATTTACACGAAATCGACCTTTCCGGCAAACGCATATCCGGGCTGACGAACCTGCTCGGTGGAGCTTTCTCGCCGGACATTTCACCAGACGGAAGCAGTATCGTTTTTTCATGCTACGGGAAAAACGGATTCGATATTGCTCTCATGAAATATCCCGAAAAGATTATTAAAACACAGAACGCTGATATTAAGAATCTGCCGGTTCAGTTTTTTGCTGCATCCGTAGACAAAACCCCTGCGCAAATAAAACCGCAATCCGGAGATTTCACTGTGTTGAACACGGTTTTCCCTTCATACTGGATTCCATGGCCACTGCCTTTTCTGATGAGCAATGAGGTTTATGAAGATAAATATGAATACGTCGGCGGCCTTGCTGTTTACGGTTCAGATACATTGTACAAGAACATGTATTATGCAGATGCTTATGCATTCAGCTTCCAGAAAAGAGCACAGGTTGATCTGTATTATTTATTCGGCTACCTGTATCCGGACATTATCCTTGAATATCACGACGATGCAATCTTTTTCGGCGAAGATAAATTTCCATGGGCAGATGATAACGATGATAAATTAAAAAGAGAACTGGAGCGCAAAGGCGTATTCGGCATTGCCTTTCCTTTTTATTATTATCTAAGCGCGCACATAGCCTCTCTTTCATATCATTATTCAAAAACTTTCACCGATATTTATTACCCGGGATTCAGTACGCAAAAATACAGGGATACTGAAGCAAAGATACGTGCCAAATACTTGTACAGCAGCGCCCTTCAGTACTCCTACTCAATAAGCAGGGAAGACGGCAGGGATTTTTCCGTTTTATTCGATTCCTACAGGGAAGAACTGGGATCTGACCTTACATATTATGTAGCGATGGGAGAATATGCGGAATATCTGCCCGGGATATGGAGGAATAACGTTATAATGGCCCGTCTCAGGGGCGGGGCATCCTTCGATAATCCGTATTACAAAGCGCCTTTCACACTCGGAAGATTCAAAAAGGGCGACACTGACCCGCCGGCTGTAGATGAAGACGAATTCGGATTAAGGGGATATCCATACGGCAGAATTTTCGGGAACAGAATAGCTGCCGTTGCGCTCGAATACAGGCTGCCTGTAATACAAAAGGATTTCGGACTGGCAACCTTCCCCGTGATGTTCAGGGATCTCTGGCTCACTCCTTTTGTGGAATACGGCAATGTCTGGGAAACAGAAACAACAATTAATGATTTTAAAACAAGCGCAGGAATTGAACTCAATTTACGACTAACCTTAGGTTATTCGTATAATCTGCAGGGATATATAGGTTACGCAAGAGGATTCGACAAATACGGCGAAGATCAGATCTACTTCGCAATAAGCGCTTATTATGAAGGCGCGTTTAAAAATAATTATAAATGGCTTGATTATTTATAATAATTATAATATATTTTCCCAAAAATAGTTGTAAATCTGAGTCTTATACAGAGCTTATTAGTTTGAGCTGGTCTTTAAATTTTATGTCAGAATGAGCAGCCATATATTTCAGAGAAATTATTTTAGTATTTATATTATTTTGTTGAAATTTTTAGTTAAAATCCTGTCTAATTGAATTATTTATTATTTAATTTTGTACTTAATTATACTATATTTAAAACCGAGGGACTCAAATTGTCAGAAGAAATTGAACAGCCATATATAATAAAACCGCCGGATTATAAAAAATCAATAAAACACGATCAGCGTTTCTATTTACAATTCAACTTTTTTTCTCCGGATGTCGAAGCCATCTTTATGAAAATACTTCACAGGTTCCTGGGAAAACACGATATACTGTATTTAAAAGAAATGCTTGTTACAGTGATCAGGGAACTAATCACGAACGCGGCTAAAGCAAACATAAAAAGATTATATTTTAAACTGATGGACCTTGACATCAATAAGAAAGAAGATTACAGGATGGGAATGGAGACCTTTAAAAAGGATGTTTTTACAGGAGAAAGCGATATTTTCAGCAAACTTAAAGAAGTCAACCTATTAGTAAGAATCGTTTTTGACCATACACCTGAAAGCTTATTGATAAGAATAATCAATAACACTCCCATACTGGATGAAGAACTTAAAAAAATCGAGTCACGGATAAGAAAGGCATTTTCGTACAGCGACATATCCGAAGCTTTTGAGGATGTAATGGATGACTCTGAAGGCGTCGGGTTGGGGCTTATAATGGCTTTAATGCTTTTTAAAAGCGCCGGATTCCCGCCTGAAACATATAGAATAAAATGTGAAAACAACCTGACAACCGCTTCACTTACCATTCCGCTGAAAACCGACCGCGAACAGCACAATATAAAAATTGCCGAAGAACTGACAAAAGAACTGGAAAAAATACCTTCTTTTCCTGAGAACATCCTGGAAATTCAGAAACTCTGCAACAATCCGGATTCAAGCATGAAGCAGATTTCCGCAAGCATAACCAAGGACCCGGGTTTAACAACCTCGCTTCTTAAACTGGCAAACTCAGCCGGTTATATTACGATGCAGAGTACAAAAACAATAGAGGATGCCGTAAAGCTTATCGGCATAAAAACAATAAACGCCCTTCTTGTCGCAAGCGGCGTTCAGAAAATATTGAGCTCGAGATATAAAAAATTTGAAAGCCTGTGGCAGGAATCATACAGGGCTGCGTTTTATGCTCAAAAAATGACCATACAGACCAAGCAATCCAAATCGAGCGAGTTTATTTATCTGGCAGCGCTTCTTGCGGATATCGGCCAGATAGTTCTGTTATCAATCAAACCAGAGCTTACGAAAAAAATCCACGAAATAGCAGGAACAAAAGTAATCGAGAACGCAAGCCTGCTGGAAGAAATGAGCCTTGGGGTAAGCCACAATACTCTCGGCAGTCTTATTTGTGAAAGATGGAAGTTCAATGATGAACTTACAACCATAATTAACTATCATCACAGGCCTCACCTGGCGCCTGCAAATTTTAAATCACTGATCTATCTGGTATATTTAGCTTATTCAATGGTAGACATTGAAAGCAGGAAAACAAGGTTTGAAATTCTGGACGAGGATGTACTTGAGTATTATAATCTGAATGATAAAGATAAATTTGAAATCCTTCACAGAACTTTAAAAACCACTTACGACACTCAATATAAAGGAATATAAATAATATAACAGAATATGTACTTTCAGGAAATCATTGCAAAACTAAACGAATACTGGTCATCCAGAGGATGTGTCATTATTCAGGGATACGATCTTGAAGTCGGAGCCGGCACATTCAATCCTTCAACTTTTTTACGCGTACTCGGCCCTGAGCCGTGGAAGGCGGCATATGTGGAGCCGTCAAGGCGTCCCACTGACGGCAGATACGGAGAAAATCCGAACAGGCTTCAGCATTATTATCAGTATCAGGCAATAATGAAGCCTTCCCCACTGGAGGTGCAGGATCTGTATCTTGATTCGCTGCGCCACCTGGGAATCAGGCTTGAGGAACATGACGTGCGTTTTGTCGAAGACGACTGGGAATCGCCGACTCTCGGAGCTTCCGGCCTGGGTTGGGAAGTATGGCTGGACGGGATGGAAATCACCCAGTTTACTTACTTCCAGCAGTGCGGGGGTATTGAGCTCAATCCTGTATCAGTTGAGCTTACCTACGGACTTGAAAGAATCTGCATGTACATTCAGGAAAAAGGGAACGTCTTTGACATTGACTGGAATAAAAATGTCACATACCGCGATGTCTACCACAGGAATGAATTTGAATTTTCGCACTATAATTTCAATATTGCAAAAATTGATCTTTATTTTACTCTCTTTAATTTATACGAGGAAGAATGCATGGCAATATTAAATAATCCTGAGCCGAAGCTTGTTCTTCCCGCTTACGATTTTGTTTTAAAATGCTCTCATGCGTTTAACATGCTGGATGCGCGCGGAGCAATCTCTGTTACCGAAAGAGTAGGCTATATAGCAAGAGTCAGAAATCTCGCAAAAAAGTGCGCAGAAAGGTACGTTGAAATAAGAGAAGAGATGGGATTCCCTCTTTTAAAAACATCAATCCAAAAGGCTGTATAAGCTTATGTTTCAGGGCTTTAAAAAATTAGACGCTTTTTTATCGAAATATGAAAAATTTATTATTTCGACCCATGAAAGCCCGGATGGCGACGGTCTCGGAGCTGAAATCGCGTTTAACGAACTTCTTACTGCTTTCAATAAAACTGTCTATATCCTAAACTCAGACCCGGTACCGGATAAATTTCTTTTCATAGATCCCGATAAAGAAATCAACATCTTTAATAATAATTTAAATCTGCCGCCGTTTAATGCGCTCCATGAATATGCAGTTTTTGTTCTCGACACTAATGACTTTAATAATATCGGCGCTGTTTATAATCACATAAAAAATAAGGTTAAGGATGTTTTCATTATAGATCATCACGAAGGCGGAGAGGATAAATTTGAGGATAATTTCATCAAGGCTGAGGCCTCATCCGCAAGTGAAATTATTTATGACATAATAAAATACTACAATAAAAAGCCCAGCTTTAAAGCAGCCCAGGCTTTATATGCAGGCATCCTGTTCGACACAGGGTCATTCAGGTATCCTAAGACTACTCCTGAAACTTTCAGAATCATAGCAAACCTTGTGGAATTAGGAGCAAATCCGTTCAACATATACGAAAAAATTTATGAAAGCAACTCGCTTGACAGCTTTGAACTAAGGGCAAGAATGCTCTCCTCGATGGAGATCCATTTTAATAAAAAATTGATTATGATGAAGCTGACTCCGCAAATGCTGAAAGAAACAGGTGCTCCCTTCACTGAAGGCGAGCTGAACATAAATCTCCCGCTGACTGTAGACGGTGTTGTAGCGAGTGTGCTCGTAAAGCAGAATACAGACGGCCAGATAAAAGTAAGCATGAGGACCAAAGGAGATTATGACGTTGCTGCGATAGCAATGGCAAAAGGTGGCGGTGGGCATAAAAACGCGGCCGGGTTCAAGTCTAAGATATCTTTCGATGAGACATGCAGAGAAGTGATTAAAGAGATGTCCAAATTTTTCCCGGAAAATTAAACCGGCTTTCTAGAGCATATCCAAAAGCTTCTTTAAATTATCAGCATCAATTCCATCTATAATTTTATTTAAGCCTTCCACATTATCTCTTTTTGTAACCTTTAATAATATACCGATTTCGTCTTTTTCAAAGAATTCGGGGAAATCAATCTCAATGTTTTTCTTCGCTAAATTATTTATTATTATATCTGCTTGTGATTTTATCTCCGTGTATTCAGGGTAGCGTATTCTATAAATCTCCCGGTAAAGCACTTCATCTTTTCTTGCGGTATTTCCGAGGATATCGCCGGAAGTCAAATCGATCCCGTCCAACTTAGAAAAATTTTTGTTTGTTTTATTAGTTTTATCAATATCCAGAACAAGATCAACGATGCTTTTGAAAATATTTACCCGGATGCCTGCTTCAATAACCCACTCCGAAAGAAGACCAGCACCTTCATCAGACATACGTAAAATATTTTTTATTGTTTTAAAACCGATATCTTTTATATCTAAATATTTTTTAAGCGCTTCAGGGAGCGATAAAACTTTTTCAAAATTATCAGCAAAAAGAATATCCTCAGGTATCCGCATATTCTTCGCAGCAGCCAATGTTTCGTTTTCATTCAGGGAAAATTTATCTTTTAAAATCCGGATATATTTACATTTGCCTATCGGGCCGACCTCATTCCTGTAATTTTTTAAAAGCGCATAATCAATAAACGCATCCGGATCAGGAAAATCAGCAATACAGCATAAGGCCCCAGCATAATTAAGCTCTTTTAGTATTGCAAGCCGGTTATGACCGGATATTATTTTGTAAGTTTTACTTTCTTTGCAGAGGAACGGAAGGTCTAATAAACCGGATGACTGTATCGAGCACTTAAGCTTCTCATCTCCGATGGGCTTGCTTATTTTATACTCATCGTTATTGAGATCGATATTATCCAGAATAACATTCCCGATATTATTTTTAGGAAAACAGGTCATACTTAAATCAGGCCTTTCAATAAGTCATTTAAGTCAGCGGGATAAACTACGTTTACTTTGCTTAGTTTGCCAAGGCTGTGTTGAGCCGCACCGGTCAGCTCAGCAGAAGTAATAAATACACCCTTCTTAGCCCTGATATCATTGATTGCCTGGGCAAAATTTCTAAGTGAAATTTCCCCGACTTTGCTGTCTTTCCATCTCCTCACCCAGACAAGCACTCTATCGTTATCCGCGGACTGCGAAAGAATGTCTACTCCGTCCGAGTCCTTATATGTATGCAGTATCTCATCAACCTTGTATCCGAGCTTAAGTGCAAGCCTGCTGGAAGCCATTCTGAATGATTCGTTATCCAGACTGCAGAAGGCTGTAAGTCTATCCACGGTTTCACCCGGCTCTCCGGCAGATGCCTGTCTGTGTTCCCGGGCTTTAGGCATTTTCGCCGGCACAAGAACATTCTTGATATCAATTATTTGATCACTTTTAAGTCCGCAAATATTCCATAAAAAATTTGAAGGAAATGCGCTCCTTTCCCAATCGTCAACATAATCATAGATCGAATTTTCAAATCCGTCGTCAATTGAAGCTCGATTAATATCTTTCTTTATCAGATTCAGCAGCTCCCTGGTATCCTCATAAGTGTTGTCAATTTTATAAAGCTCTTCCCAGTATTTGTATGCCTGATTCAGCTGGTTATTCTTAATGCATGCAAATCCAATATCGTATAATGAAAGTTTCACTTCCTCATGCATATTTTTTTCTCTTGTGAAATTCAGTAATTCTTCCAGCAAACGAATTCCTTCTTCGTTCTTATCCGCTTCAAGATTTAAAAACGATAACAATCTTTTCGAAATATATTTTACCTCATCCTCCGTGATTCTTCCTGCAAGTTTGCCGATATACGCTATTGCCTCGCTGAATTTCTGCACCCGCTGCAAAGCAAAGCAAATCGCGAGAACTGCAATATCTGAATTCGGCCTTAAAGATAAGGCCTCTTTAAAATATTTCACTGCATCGGCATTTTTCTTATTTTGAAAGCTGCAGATTCCGGCTCCGAAAAAAGACTCAAAATCATCGCGGAGATGAACTAGTTTTTCAAAATATCTCTGTGCAATATCGAATTCACCCTGCCCCAAAGCAATAAAGGCTATATGATAATATGCCTCATCGTCATCCTCATTTATTTTTAATATTTCAAAAAATGTTCTAAATGCTTTTTCAATATCATTTATTAAATAATATGCCTGAGCAAGCATTTTCAATACTGTAAGCTTCTGAACTTCAACACTGTATTTATCAATTCGCAGAATTTCATTTAAATGGATAATTGACTGATCATAATTCTTAAGTTTATTATATAATACTGCTATTTTATAATGGATATCGAAAGCGTCAGTCTTAAGAGCAATCGACTTCCTGTATTCATCTATTGCTTCGAGGAGTTTATTCTGTTTAAGCAGCTCCATTGCCCTGTTCAGAGGACTCTGCTTTGGTTTAACGACTAACAAATAAACAGCGCCGCTCAGTAAGATGATTACTAATATTATTAAAAAAACAGTCAGCATTTTTGCCTGCCAGGATAAACAACATAAAACTTATTCATTTTAATCCATGCTTAACAGCACATCACGGAAATATTCCACAATACTATATAAATCGACAAAAATAATAAATAAAAATATTATAAAATGCAAGTTTTAGTGGCGGGAGATAAACGCTGTTTAAGATGATTTATCTTTTAAAAAACCTGATAATTGAAGGCCATCCGTGGATTAAGTAGGAATTACCCATCTCTTTCTTTACTAAAAAGTCATCCTCCTGCTTTATTTTAGTAGGAAAAGGCAAGTTAATTGCAATGCCGGGAGGAAGATATTTCGGCAGTCCGGTAAAATAGAACTGTACTTCATTTTTTGTGGAAATGACTTTAAAATTGATTTTACCAAAAAGAGACGGCGCATCTTCCACACTGATTTCAGATCCTTCTATAAACCATTCCGCTTTGGGTACAGGAAAAATATCGAGCTTATCCTGCGAGTCAATAAATATTACCGAACGCAGCAATGTAATAAATAAGCAGATCACCTTTAAGGAATCGCCTTCACCTCTGGTGCCGCAGCCGGTCTTCGGATTAGTATAATCCGGCAGTATATATTTTTCTTTTCCAAATTCAAAAAGTTTCTCAATAATAGAATGAACTCTCGCATTCTTTACAATCAAAAGATTAATTGCAAAAATAACAGAGAAAAACATATCACAGCACCCGATTGATTTAAAATACAGCGGGTTTTCCGTAAAAATTCCGGATATTTGACCAATAATCGCTTTCAGGTCTTTGTCCGTCAGGGCTTTAACTCTGAAAGGATATCCTGCAAAAATATTATATCCGGAATACTCATTTTTATATCTGGCAGGTTTAATATCTGCGTCACTCTCATAATTTTCATTTCCATCATTTTCTGAAGAGGCCCCGCCATCAGGAACAGCAGATTTAAAATTTTTTATTTCGTCTGCAATCAGTTCCTCAAGCCTGAAATTTTCTTTATTAAATTTTTTTTCATCATTGAAAATACCCAGGCATCTGGCCATATATGAACATTCATTAAACGTATAAGAAATCAGAAGGAGGTCATGTATATGATATTCCAAAACATAATAATTCTCGATCGAATTTTTTTTATATTTTCTTTTATCACCCTTAAACGCCTGAGAATACTGGATTAAAGGAAGAATGATATTACGCAGATATTTATATTTTACTTTTAAATATTCTATATCCCTTGAAAGCCTGAAATAATCTGAAACCGCATTAAGAAAATAGCATCTATCAAGCACATTTTGAAACATTAACTTTTCTTTCGCTTTAATTCTGTCTGTGGTTAATTCCAATATCTTTAAAGTCTCATGAAAAAAACCCAATCTATTATATCCGGAAATTATATAAAAAATTGATTTTAAATCAGTATTACATAAATGAACTGCCTTTGAACTATCTTCATATGGAAAGTTCGATGCTGATATTTTTGCTCCATAAATCCAGTTTTGAAATGTTTTCTCAGGAAACGATATTTTAAAACCGTCTTTGATTTTAATATTTGTATATTCAATGTATTTATTTCTTAATTTTATATAATCCATCCTGGCAGTATTTAACATAACGTGATCTGATAGGTTTATTCTCAGGTTATAGTCATTGCCGCCTCTGGTCAGTTTATATCCAAATGCCATTGCTGCCATGCCAAACGCACATTTAACATTGTCCGCCTTCTCGCTTCTGCGGTTGAAATCGATATCGCCTGCAATTGAATTGCCGGCAAGAATATAACCGGGTTTACTTTCAAAATAAATCCTTTCTTTACCGTTTATTTTCAAAACCTTAGTCTTTTCGTTATAATCAATCGAGCCAACTCCGCCCAGGGATACTGAATTATAGGGCCTTATAACAATAAAAAGGCAGGAGGATAAATTTTTATGTAAAATACAATTGATATCCACAGCAAAAGAATCAGCATCCTCATTTATACCATAGATGCTTTCAACCAATTCGAAATTAGCTTCTTTCCACTTGGTATTTATTATAAATGTATCTGTTTCCCTGTTTTGGGCAACTGAGGATATTCTTTCCTGCGGCCTGTAAAAAATATTTCTCTCCAGCATCCAAAACTCAACTGACCAGCAGTCTGCCGACGGCGATATCATGCCAGAAGGATCAATTAAAATTCTATTTAATGAATGCCGGTTTGAAAAAGAAATCCAGTCCCGGTTATTATTATTCAGCAATAAAAACGGATTAATGGGATTGAATGTTTTTGATTTAACAGAGTAAGTATTGTACAGCCAATAAGGCCATCGAAAGTTAAAAAAATTCTGAAATAAAAAATAATTATTTATGCCTAAATGAACATCATTTGCCAATAGGGATAATTTATCTTGGTCAATATATTTATTCTGAAATTTTTCCAAATTAAATAATGAATTTCTATTAATCCCGTTCATATTATGATTTTTCAAATTAAATAAAAGTCAGCCAGGATGAATTATTTAAAAAGATTTTATAGCCTCGTCCTTACTATCGTATACATCAAACATATCTAATAACTCCACAACCTCAAAAATCTTCTTTACGGAATCACTCAAATTACATAATTTCATTTTTTTATCATTTTCCTTTAGAATTCTCATCGTAGATACAAATATTCTAATACCGGAACTGCTCATATATTTAACATCTGCAAGATCTAAAAGCAAATGGCAATAAGGTTCAGACTGTATCAATTGATTAATTTCTTTTTCAATATGTATTGAGGACTGCACATCCAATCTTCCTGTGAGATACAATACTATTATATTATCGAATTTTTTTGACTGCAGTTTCATTTATTTCCTCAATATATTTAAAAAAGTAAAATCCGGATATTCTAAGAAAATGATATTTCTTAATCAAGGAAAAAATAAAAAAATGTCGTTTAATATGAGCATGAAAGTTCAAGAATGAAAATAGCGGCCTAACTTGATTTAAGCAGGAGCAGGCCGCATTGTATCAGGAAGTTGTATTATTTAAATCAGCAATCAGAATTAATACAATATTGTTAAGGTGATACAATTTACATGAAATAAAAAAAATTATTCAATCCCCGCCTTAGCTTCTTTACGTGTAATTATCAATGCAATTGCTGTAGATAATAAAATAAAGAAAAAAACTGCGCCTAATGAAGTTAAAATTAAATGATCCAGTTTAAATCCGCTATACAATAACATAACTCCGGAAAATAACGGGAAAATAATTCCCATATAGTATATGAGCCCTCTGTACCTCAAAGGATCATACAACGGCAATATCATCGACATGCCGGACGTAAAGATCATTGCGGAAAAACCTTTAATTAAAATATATAAGGGAGCTACAAACGTATCATACTCAATTGATTTAAACCAATCGTCAGGTACTTCAACTGAAAAAAATTTAAAAAAATTGATAGGCGAATAATAGAATACCACGCCTATCAATATATAAATTATCCCGGCTATTAAAACAATAACCTGCAGAATATTTGTTAATCTAGTCCTCATTAATCGTTTTCTTCAGAATTTGTTTCTTCTGATGCAGCGGCCTCCTCATCAGCCTCGTCTTCTGCCGTTTCCGTTTCGGAATCATCGCTTTCAGACACAGCTTCTTCAGCCTCATCCTGATCAATAGCGGACTCTTCTTTTACTCTCTCAATAACCGCTGCCGGTCCGTTATCTTCTTCAGCCTCAGTCTCTCTGCTCTCTTCCTGAACGGGAGCAGATTTTTCCTCAACTTTTCCACCAACCGGAGCAGCTACAGGAGAAGCCTGTTTCTTCTCTTCCTGAACTCCGGATTTTTGAAGTTTCGGCACTTTAAGAAGCATATCTGGCCAGATCAGATCGGGATTATATATTTTGTCTTTGTTTGCTTTATATATATATGGCCAGTAAAACGGATTACTGTAATACTTTTCCGCGATTCTCCACAGGCAGTCCCTTCTCTCGGGAATATAGCGCACCTTGTAGGTAAAATATTCGTCAGAAAAAATATCTGCACTCCCTTTTCCGGCTGCAGGAATTTTTTCAACGTCGGCTGCTTTATCATCCTTTGCCTTTGTATCGATAACAATTCTGGACAATCTCTCGCTTTCCTCAGCGGTTGAAATCGACGCTTTATATCTCGATTCCTTGTAAAGTGATTTTGACAGGTCAAGCGCAGCACCTGCTTCATTTAACTTATTTACCGCAATTGCAGCACCGGCCGAATTTTTAGCCTGCACATACATTCCTTCAGCACTTGCTATTTTTTCTTTTGCGGACCGGCTCATTGAACCCAGGACATAGTCCGATAATCTCTCCGACTCTTCTGAAGATGAAATAGATTCTTTATACTTTGCATCCTCAAACAAAGACTTTGATTGAGTCAGCGCCTCTTTCGATGCGTTCAATTCATCTTTCGCTGCTTCCGCTCCCTCGGATTGTTCCGCTTCTGAATATAATTTTTCTGCACTTTCAATTTTACCGGATGCCGTCTCTTTTAAGGCTGTAAGATATGCCTCATCCGCATTTATTCCGGCAGTTTCCACTGCCATAAAACCTTTCTTTAGCTCAAGAGTCCTGTAAGATTCTTCCGCAATGATCAAATTCTCATTCGCGATATCCATATTCTCCTTGGCTATTGTCGAAGCATTATATTTTTCAGCTTCAGCAAGAACAGCCTTTACTTCCGCTATGGATTTATTCAGTATTTCTTTTTTACCGATGGAGACATTCCTTGCTTCTTTTGCCATTTGGTCGGCCTCAACCGACTTTTCATAGCATTGATAATAACTTTTCTGCTCGTACAATTCACCGGCTTTCGTGAACGTTTCTTCAGCTTGTTTATACTCGCTCTCCGCAAGGACTTCCGCATACAGAGCTTCAGCCTGGTCTAAACTTTGCTCAGCTATATCAAGTGTATCTTTCGCTAATAAAGGAATCGATTTTTCATAGGCCTCTTTCGCTTTTTTCTGTGAAGCAACAGCTGAATCCTTACTTTTATCCAGAGCATCCTGTTTTATAAAATCATGGCTTTCAATAAGCTTTTTCTCGGCTTCATCGATTTCCTGTGGAGCATACTTTTTTGCCATTACCGAAATTGCATTTGAAATCTCCATCTTTGCCAAAGTCATTTCTTTTACAGGAATTTTCTCGCCGCAACTGATAATAAATATTGAAGCTGTTAATACTATTAACAATTTTTGCATATACTTCGTCATATAAATCACCTCTCGTATTATTGTATCATTCAGCCAAATTAATTCTTTGCAATTTTTTTTAT
Source organism: Spirochaetota bacterium (assembly GCA_016934735.1). Lineage (GTDB taxonomy): Bacteria > Spirochaetota > UBA4802 > UBA4802 > JAFGDQ01 > JAFGSG01. Next base: position 30,515 of record JAFGSG010000008.1, read on the forward strand.
CTATTAAAAGACGCGATCGCCGCGTCTTCCGTATCATATATTTCAAAAAATGATGTTAACTTTGTAAGCTCGAAGACTTTCTTTACGGAAGCATAAACATTGATTATTTTCAGACCACCCTGATATTTTTTTAAATTTGAAAGGCTGGATATCAGCGCTCCTATGCCTGATGAATCTATATACGAAACCTTTTCAAGGTCAATTATTACGTTATAATTACGTTCTTCAATTAATTTGTGAATTATATCCTTAATCTCAGGAGCATTATATAAGTCAATCTCTCCAACAATCACCAGTATAACAATATCCCCTCTTTTTTTCTGACTAATATCCATTTGCCTAAACTCCTGATATGCCGATTACAATAGAATCCTTATAGTGCAAGCAATTACTTTCAGTATTAATTTTTAAAATATATAAATGCCGTATAATAAATATCAGAATAAATATTTTATATTTTACATGTCTTCTGAAATTTAAGGTATTTATCTGATTAAGGACAAAAAGCAGAGCGAATATTACACTATAAAAAATTATTATTCAAGTGTCAAGTTTATTTATAGATGTCTGTCCATTTTTTATAAACCTGCAGAAACGTCCCTGCCTCGATACTCCCGCGAATCTCATTTAAAAATTCCTTCATAAAAAATAAATTATGATATGAATTATAAATAAGCGAAGAAATTTCCCCCATTCGGAAAATATGCCGGAGATATGCCCTGGAAAAATTTCTACATACATAACAACCGCAGTTGGGATCGAGAGGAGAGAAATCATCCGAATTGGCTGCAGATTTTATATTAATCCGCCCAAGCGAAGTATAAAGCGTACCGTTCCTTGCTATTCTTGTGGGCATAACACAATCGAACATGTCCACGCCGTACATAACCGCATATAAAATCTCCGCAGGACTGCCCACTCCCATCATATACTTGGGTTTATTATCCGGAATATGCTGCAATGTGATCCCGGTCATCTCCCTGTATAACTCTTTCGGTTCGCCTACGGACAGGCCCCCTATCGCGTATCCTGAAAAATCATGCTGTAAAAGCCGGCTGGCACACTCTTCTCTCAGATCCGGATAGACGCTTCCCTGCACAATAGCAAATAAAGCCTGCCTGTCTGTATCAAAACTATCCTTCCAGTACCGGTATGACAATCCGGCCCAGTTAACAGTGCGATCGACTGCGTTTTTTGCTTCTTCTCTGGTTACCGGATAATTAGTACACTGGTCGAGCACCATCATAATATCTGAACCGATCACCTTCTGTATATCCAGCACTTTTTCCGGAGTGAACAGATGGCTGGAACCGTCAAGATGGGATTTGAACTCCACGCCGTATTCATGAACTTTGCATAAATCTGAAAGCGAAAATACCTGGAATCCGCCGGAATCAGTCAGGAGCGGTTTATCATAATTCATAAATTTGTGAAGACCGCCTGCTTTCTCAAGAATATCGATGCCGGGCCTGATGTAAAGATGATATGTATTAGAAAGAATGATCTCAAAACCTATCTCTTCTATATCTCTGAATGTCAATGCCCTTATTGTGCCTCTTGTTGCAACAGGCATAAATACAGGAGTGCTTATCCCACCATGCGAAGTAATGAGTCTGCCGGTTCTTGCATTACACGAATTGTCTTTTGTAATTACTTCGAATTTCATTATTTCAGATTAATTTAAGGGGATTTTTTTGGCAAGAAGCATTTGCTTAAAACTGAAATCTTGTGCCGAACTGGACATTTACATCGCTGCGGTTAAGAAGATTAACCATTGTTTCAGCATTCAGCTTCACAACAAGGATATTTATCTCAAGGCCGAGTATGTAGAGAGGTATTACAGGGCTTGGCCTGTATTTATTTTTTGATAAAAATGTCAAAGTTCCTAAATCATTTGACGGAAGAGGCGGAGAGTAAACAGGATCTGTTGTAAAATCACCCTCGCCCTCAAACTTCACTTTAAATGATCCGATATTGCCGGCAACGCCAAAACCTGAATAAAGGCTGAATAAATATAATAAATCGAAATAGGCGACTGCCTGGGCATCGATGGTAAAGATAGCCCAATGTATATTCGCATCGAACCCACCATCAAAATACATCGGGATATCAGTCGGCACTCCGCTTACGCTTATGTCATCAAACTCATATTCGTAATCTCCTGTAAAACTTATATCCCCGTACATAAAGTTTCCGCCCAGGCTGAAGGTCACACCTCCGAATGCAAGATAAAAAGGCAGAAACTTTTTTCCGGGAATATAATTATATCTTATTTTGCCGCCGACTGAATAAATTTTATAATCCTTTAAAGTGGCA